>NZ_JBRFPI010000074.1:0-14502 GCF_053579595.1 Cellvibrio sp. | reverse complement strand
GTACTTGCACCGGGTGGCCGTCTGGTGGTGATTAGCTTCCACTCGCTGGAGGATCGCGCGGTCAAGCGGTTTATCCGCCGTCAGGAGTTGGGTGATCCCGTACCCAAAGGTCTGCCGATTCGCGACGACCAATTAAATAAACGTATGCGCTCGCTCGGCAAGGCGATCAAAGCGAGCGATGAAGAGGTAAATGCCAACGTGCGCTCGCGCAGTGCCGTTATGCGTGTGGCGGAGAAATTGTAAATCCCGGTTTTGCGTCACCAGCGGTAACCCGATCTGCCCATACGAGATCACTCGATAAATTTATAAACTCCAGGGATTCCATGAACAGAAGTCACCCATCACAACAAAAGCCGCTATCACCAGGTGTCATCCTGGTTGTTGCGTTTTTGTGGGTGGCAACCCTGGCGTCGGCGATAGGTGTGGTCGCCACGACACAAGTAGTCCGCCGCGATGTAAACAGCCTTGAAACCCTGCGTCGTGAAGCCTCCCAGCTGCAAGTGCAGTGGGGGCAATATCTGCTGGAGCAAAGCACTTGGGCGGCCTATGGGCGCGTAGAGAATGCAGCGGTTTCTGAACTCAATATGATGGCCCCAACACCGGAAGAGATGGTGATGATTTCCGGTAACCATGTGATTGAAAGTCACAAGCAGGCAGAGCCTGCGGCAGGTGGACAATGAATCGCCCCTCCGCATTTGAGCCGCGCACAGCGCGCCCACCGGTAGCGCCTGCACATAAGCCGCTGAAAGTCGCGCGTTGGCGCTTCTATGGCGTCGGCATTTTGCTGGCACTATTGGTGATGGTGCTGATCGGCCATGTTGCCAGTCTGCAAGTTTTACCCAACGCCGATAAAGGCTACGAGTTCCTGCAAGACCAAGGTGAATCGCGCACCTTGCGCACGGAAGTTATCCCTGCGTATCGCGGTGTGATTACCGATCGCAATGGCGATCCGCTGGCGGTGAGCACGCCGGTATCCACGCTCTGGGCAAATCCCAAAGTGTTATTGCAAGCCCCGCATCGCTGGGGTGAATTGGCGCAAGCGCTAAAGCTCAATAAAGCCGAATTGGAAACACGCCTTGCGCGCTACGGTACAAAAGAATTTATGTACTTGCAGCGTCAAATGTCTCCCGAAGCCGCGCAAGCGGTTTTGGTATTAGATATCCCCGGTGTTTACGAACAGATTGAATATCACCGCTATTATCCCGCAGCAGAAGTTGCTGCGCATTTGGTCGGAATGACCGATGTGGATGATCGCGGTCAAGAAGGCATGGAGTTGGCATATGATGCCTGGCTCACGGGAGAGAACGGCGCAAAAGAGGTGGTAAAAGATTTGCGCGGTCGCACCGTAAAAGAATTGCGTTTGGTAAAAGCGGCGCGCCCCGGACAAAACCTTACTCTCAGTATTGATCTGCGTTTGCAATATCTCGCTCACCGAGAATTAAAAAAAGCGGTGGAGGATGCAGGTGCAGTTGCCGGTTCGATTGTGATTCTGGATGTGCTCACCGGTGAAGTGCTCGCCATTTCCAATCTGCCCACTTACAACCCCAACGATCGCAGCCGCGCACGCGGTGCTGGTTTGCGTAACCGCGCCATTACCGATTTGTATGAGCCTGGTTCGACGGTAAAACCCTGGGTAATTCTTGCGGCACTGGAGAGCGGCAAATTTAAACCGGAAGATATTATCGATACCAATCCTGGTTATTTTATGGTTGGTAGCAAGCCAATTAAAGATCATCGTAATTACGGCGCTATGGATTTGGCAATGGCTATCGCTAAATCATCCAACATTGCGATGACCAAAATTTCCTTCGCGTTAGATACCAATACTGTGCGCGATATGTATGAGCGATTGGGAGTTGGTCAGCCTATAGGCACTGGATTTCCTGGTGAGTCTGCCGGGAACCTACCGGTATTGAAGCCCGCGCAAAAAATTGAGCGAGCTAATTTTTCTTATGGTTATGCGCTCAACAGTACTGTATTACAAACCGTACAAGCCTACGGCGTGATAGCAACAGGTGGTGTAAAGCGTCCGGTCTCTTTGTTGCGCGTTGATACACCGCCGGAAGGTCAGCGTGTTGTCGAGCAAAAATACACGAATCAAGTAAAAGAAATGCTTAAGCGTGTCGTTTCCGCTGAGGGAACGGGAAGTAAAGCGCGTGCGATTTCCTATTCGGTGGCGGGAAAAACGGGTACAGCTTACAAAGCCGTAAATGGAAGATATTCCAGCTTACAAATCAGCTCGTTTATCGGTATGGCACCAGTGGATAATCCGCGTATTGTGGCCATGGTCGTTATCGATGAGCCAAAAGGCGGTGGCATTATGGGCAACGGCGGCATTGTTGCTGCGCCCGCATTTTCCAAAGTGGCCGAAGATGCGCTGCGCATGTTGCAAGTTCCGCCCGACAATATTCGTGGTGCAGATGATAAAGCTTTGATTGCAGAACCTGCGATTCAAATTGCCCCTAAAAATCCTGTTCACGATGAGAGGTCAGAAACCTGATGGCCACTCATTATCAAACCCATAGCGTTGCACTTGCCGATCTATTGCCTGATCTGGCATTGGATAAAGCGGCCAGTATTATGGTACGCAATTTATGCCTCGATACTCGCCAATTAAAAACAGGTGATGCATTTATCGCGTTGGCGGGAATTAAAGTTGATGGCCGTAATTTTATTGCCAAGGCGATTGAATTGGGTGCCTCCGCAATTTTAGTTGAGGCAGATAAAAACTGGCAGGGTATTGCCTGGTTGGGTGCAGTGCCGGTTATTGCAATTGAAAACTTGCCCTCACGGGTCAGTGAAATTGCTGGTCATTTTTTTGGTGAGCCGAGCAAAAAAATCCAATTAATTGGAATTACTGGCACTAACGGTAAAACCACGTGCAGTCTGCTAGCCGCACAGTTACTTGCACGGTTGCAAAAAAAATCAGCCGTTGTTGGGACTATCGGTTACGGTTTGCTGGACTCCTCGGTAATTGCACCACTTGCGCAACAAATCGGCTTACTCACATCAACAGGTCTAACAACGCCTGACCCAATCACGCTGCAGCGTATTTTGAGTGAACTGGTTAGTGGTGGTGCTGCTTCCATTGCGATTGAAGTGTCATCACACAGCTTGCAACAAAAGCGTGTTGCTGGCTTACATTTTACCAGTGCGATTTTTACCAATCTCACCCAGGATCATTTGGATTATCACGGTGATCTGCAAAGCTACGGCAATGCAAAATCTCAGCTACTACAAATGCCGCAGTTACAAACCGCGATCATTAATCTTGATGATGATTGGTCGAGTAGTTTGGTAAAAAAAGCACCTGCCAGCGTACGTATTATTAGTTACTCAATAGAAAAAATTGCGGACGTCTATGCGACGAATATCGAGTTGCATGCGCATGGTGTGCGTGCGCATTTGCATACCCCTTGGGGCGAGGCCGATATAGATTCGCCACTATTGGGGCAATTTAATCTCAGTAATTTGCTTGCGGTCATTGCTGCATTAGGTGCGCAAGGATTTACGTTGGAGCAACTGCTGCCGTTAATTGCACAGTTAGAACCAGCGCCCGGTCGCATGCAGTTGGTTGCCGTAGATCAAGCTGCACAAGAAATTCAGGTAATAGTCGATTACGCCCATACGCCGGACGCGCTCGAAAATACCTTGAGTGCAATTCATCAACACAAAGCGGGTCGCGTGTGGACGGTATTTGGATGTGGTGGTGATCGCGATAGAAGCAAGCGCCCACAAATGGGAAAAATCGCCGAGCGCTTGAGTGATTACGTAATCGTCACGAATGACAATCCACGGTCAGAGGAACCTTCCAGCATTGCGGCAGAAATTGTGCGCGGTATGAAGCGTCCGAGCGGTTGTCTAGTGATTGCCGATCGCGCCCAGGCAATTGATTTTGCCGTACAACAAGCCAAGGCGGGCGACATAGTGTTAATTGCGGGTAAAGGTCACGAGGATTACCAAATTTTCGCAACCCAAACCCTTCCTTTCAGCGATAGCAAACACGCGCGCTTGTCGTTGCAGCGTCGTATCGCCAAACATGAAACTGACAATCAGTCACCCGAGGCTCACTCATGATCAAGCCTCTTACTTTAAAGTGGGTTGAAGAATTTATTGCTACCAATAAACCCTTGCGTACAGTTACTGCACAGCTGAAACAGGGCGATGTGGAATTTACCCGTGTGAATACTGATTCGCGCACCCTGGCAGAAGGCGAATTATTTATTGCCCTGCGCGGTGAGCGTTTTGATGCGCATGATTTTATTAATGATGCTGTTGCGAAAAAACCTTGTGCCCTGGTGGTTGAGCGTTTTTTCCCCGATATCAAATTGCCGCAATTAGTTGTCAGCGATTCGCTGCTGGCACTCGGCCAGATTGCAGCACTCAATCGCAGTTTATTTCTGCGTCCGATTATTGCGATAACCGGTAGCAGCGGCAAAACCACCGTAAAAACGTTGCTCTCCGGCATTCTTGCCGAGTGCGGTTCAACGCACGCGACCAAAGGCAATTTTAACAATCATATTGGAGTACCTTTAACGCTGTTGCAGTTAGAGGCGCACCATGAATTTGCAGTGATTGAAATGGGCGCGAGTGGACCGTCGGAAATTGAATATCTCTGTTCCCTAGCGAAGCCACAAATTGCGATGGTGAACAATGTGATGGCCGCACATATCCAGGGTTTTGGTTCCTTGCAGGGAGTGGCGCGCGCGAAAGGTGAAATTTATGCAGCACTGCCAACTACCGGTACTGCAGTCGTCAATATTGATGATCGTTTCGCTCCGGATTGGTTGGCGACTTTAACCAATCGTCGCGTTATTCGCGTTTCCTTTCAAAATCGTGATGCAGATTGTTTTGCGCAGGATATTGAACCGAGCGCTAACAGTATTGAATTCTCCATTAATCTACATGGCGCATCCACACAAGTCAGCGTCAATGCACAGGGTGAGCACAATGTGCGCAATGCATTGATGGCGGCCGCTTGTGCGTCGGCAGTTGGTGCGAATTTACAACAAATCAAACAAGGTTTGGCGAGTTTTGCTCCCGTTGCCGGGCGTATGAGTCGCCACATCGGTTTCAATAATGCGCAGATTATTGATGATAGTTACAACGCTAATCCCGGTTCGGTGCGTGCAGCTATAGATGTGCTCGCACAAAAGTCACAAGGTATTTTGGTGTTGGGCGATTTGGGTGAGTTGGGGTCAGAAGCGCCGCAGTTACACACTGAATTAGGTGAGTATGCCCGTGCAAAAAAAATCGCCAACATATTTACAGTGGGCAAGCTCAGTGAAAATGCCTCGCTCGCATTTGGCAGAGGCGCGCTGCATTTTGCCGATCAACCGAGCTTGGTCGAACATCTGAAAAAAATTGCCAATAAGGATACCACTTTACTTATAAAAGGCTCGCGCAGCGCCGCTATGGATCTAGTTGTGCGCCAGCTCTGTGATTCAGCGGGGGACTCACACTAATGCTGTACTGGCTATCAGAATACTTACAAGAATATCTGCGCAGCTTTGCAGTGTTTCAATATTTAACTGTGCGCGCCATTTTAGGTGTGCTTACCGCATTAGGTATTTCGTTATTACTCGGCCCTTGGTTCATTCGTCGGCTAACAGAATTGCGTATTGGCCAATCGGTTCGCAACGACGGTCCGCAATCCCATTTGAGTAAATCCGGCACACCTACTATGGGCGGCGCATTAATTTTATCGGCCATTTTTATCAGCACCTTGTTGTGGGCTGATTTATCCAATCGTTATGTGTGGGTTGTGTTGATTGTCACTGCGATTTTTGGTGCGGTAGGTTGGGTGGATGATTATCGCAAAGTCGCAAAGCGCGATTCACGTGGACTGCCTGCTCGCTGGAAATATTTTTGGCAGTCCATCGCCGGTTTTGGCGCGGCGATATTTTTGTATTACACCGCACAGAGTCCGGCGGAAACTCAATTGTTTATTCCCTTCTTCAAAAATGTCGCGCTCGATTTAGGTTTGTTCTACATAGTGTTCACCTATTTTGTAATTGTAGGCACCAGCAACGCAGTGAATTTAACCGATGGTTTGGACGGCCTTGCGATTATGCCAAGTGTGATGGTGGCCGGTGCTTTGGCATTGATCGCCTACCTTTCGGGGCATTCACAATTTTCACAATATTTGAATATTGCCTACATCCCAGGTGCGGGTGAATTAGTGGTGTTTTGCTGTGCATTAGTGGGTGCCGGTCTGGGATTTTTATGGTTCAACACTTACCCCGCCCAAGTATTTATGGGTGATGTAGGCGCGCTGGCATTAGGTGCTGCATTGGGTTTGATTGCGGTAATCGTACGCCATGAAATTGTGTTGTTCATTATGGGCGGCATTTTTGTACTGGAAACCGTGTCAGTGATTTTGCAGGTGGCTTCATTCAAATTAACCGGTCGCCGTATTTTTCGCATGGCGCCGATTCATCATCACTTTGAATTAAAAGGCTGGCCGGAGCCGCGTGTGATTGTGCGCTTTTGGATTATCACCTTGGTGCTGGTGTTGATTGGCCTGGCGACATTAAAGCTGCGTTAGATAAAGCCTGATGAAGGCTGTGTAAATTATTAACTGTTAAACAAAAATGCGAGAGAGAAAAGACAGTGAGCCAAATGATTGCCACCAGTAAAGTAAAAGCGATTATCGGCACCGGTATAACCGGATTGTCGGTGGCGCGCTTTTTGGCGGCACAAGGGCAGGCGTTTGTGTTGATGGATACGCGCAGCAATCCGCCTAATCTTGAAAAAGTCCAACAAGAATTTCCCGGTGTCACGGTTATCTGCGGAGAATTAGATGCACATACCCTGTTGGCGTGCGATGAAATTATTGTCAGTCCCGGTGTGGCAATTGCAACTCCTGCACTTGAGCAAGCTAAGGCCACGGGCATTTCTGTTGTTGGTGATATCGAATTATTTGTGCGTGCTGCGAAAGCACCGATTGTCGCGATCACAGGTTCCAATGCCAAAAGTACAGTAACAACTTTAGTAGGTGAGATGGCGAAGACGGCAGGAATTAATGTTGCCGTGGGCGGCAACCTCGGCACTCCGGCACTGGAGTTGTTAAATGATGTAGTTGAACTTTATGTAATGGAGTTGTCCAGTTTTCAATTGGAGACCGTCACCAAACTCAATGCCAAAGTAGCCACTATTTTAAATATCAGCGCTGATCATCTGGATCGTTACGAAAACATGCGCGCTTACATTCTTGCGAAGTTGCGCGTGTATTTTGGTGCTGAGCATATCGTGGTGAATCGCAAAGACATTCTCACTCACCCACCTTTGGCTGCGGGTGTTAAGCCTGTTTATTTTGGTGGTAATGCCGACTTTGGTAGTTTTGGTTTGATTCAAGATAACGATGGTGAATTTCTCGCAAAAAATCTTACGCCATTAATGGCAACAAAAGAATTGAAAATTCGTGGTCGTCACAATGTAGATAACGCGCTTGCCGCCTTGGCATTGGGGGATGCAGCGGGCATTTCTATGGATGCCATGCTTGCTACCTTGAAATCGTTTAGTGGCTTGCGTCACCGCTGCGAATTTGTCGCAGAAAAAAATGCAGTCGAATTTTATAACGATTCCAAAGGCACCAACATAGGCGCCACACTTGCAGCTATCCAGGGCTTGGCGCGCGACCCACAACAATTAATCGTTATCTTGGGTGGAGAAGGTAAAGGGCAGGATTTTGCTGAGTTGATGCCTGCGTTGCGCTCAATTAATAGCAAAGTCGTTTTAATTGGTCGCGATGCACCGATTATTGCCGAGGCTATTGGTGATGCGGCGACAATTATTTATGCCGATTCAATGCAAGATGCGGTCAATAAAGCCTTCAGTGCTGCAAAATCTGGTGATGCAGTGTTGTTGTCTCCCCCTTGCGCCAGTTTCGATATGTTTAAAAACTATGAAGATCGTGGTGAAAAATTCTGCCTCGCCGTGCAGGAGTTAATTGCATCATGATTAACGCGACCACCCATTTCAATCAATTGCCCCTGAGCCAACGTATCGATTGGCCGTTGTTGTGCTTATGGTTAGCACTTATGTCAATTGGTTTGATTATGGTGGCTTCAGCATCTGTCTCTTTTGCGGCACTGACCTATAACGATGCCTGGTTTTTTGCCAAGCGTCATGCTGTCTACATGTTGCTCGGAATGGCGTTGGCGGTGTTTGTTGTATGCGTACCCATGAGTGTATGGCAACGCTACTCGGGTCACTTTTTATTGTTTACATTTTTCCTGCTGGTAATTGTATTGATTCCCGGTATTGGTAAAAAAGTCAATGGTAGTCAACGTTGGTTCAGCCTTGGTGTTATATCCATTCAGGTCTCAGAGATCGCCAAATTTTGTGCGGTAGTATTTTTTGCCAGTTTTTTTGCGCGTCGCTATCAAGAATTGCACTTTGGTTGGCAAGGTTTTTTGAAGCCGTTAATGGTTGTTGGTGTGTTTGTTGGCTTGCTGTTGTTAGAGCCTGATTTTGGTAGCTCGGTAGTATTGAGTGCAACCGTATTCGCCATGATGTTTATCGCCGGTGTACGTATGCTGCACTTCCTACTATTAATTGTTATCGGTGTCGGTGGTTTGGCAGCTGTTGCTGTGCTTTCTCCTTACCGTATGCAGCGCTTGATTACCTTTCTTGATCCTTGGGCGGATCAGTTTAATACCGGGTACCAACTTACCCAGTCGCTGATTGGTTTTGGGCGCGGCGAATGGTTCGGTTTGGGTTTGGGTAATAGCTTACAAAAATTGTTCTTTTTGCCGGAAGCGCATACGGATTTTATTTTTGCCATTATCGCGGAAGAGTTTGGTTTGATTGGTGCCATTGTGTTGTTGGGAATATTTGCGGCTTTAATTCTGCGTATTTTTAATATTGCCAAACACAATCTCGCCGCTGGAAAAATGTTTCCGACGCTAGCGACTTTCGGTATTGCTATTTTGTTTTCGTTCCAGGTCTTTATCAATATGGGAGTTTCCTCGGGACTACTCCCGACAAAAGGTCTGACCTTGCCTTTTATTAGTTACGGCGGCAGTAGCTTGTTAATTTGTTGCGTGTTAATGGCATTTGTAATGCGCGTCCAATGGGAGCTCGCTGGATATGTTCCTGCAGTGCCGGAAGTTGCAAAAACTCCACGGAGAAGTTTGGTGGAGGCGGCGACATGAACACACCTGCCGCAAAAAATCTCTCGGTGTTAATCATGGCCGGTGGTACCGGTGGACACGTGTTCCCCGCATTGGCCGTCGCCGAAGAATTACGTGCGCGTGGCGCGACGATTAATTGGTTGGGCACTGCGCGCGGAATAGAAAACCGTTTAGTCCCTGCCGCCAATGTCGCATTACATCTTATTAAAGTGGAAGGTGTGCGTGGACGCGGCTTGGTTGGATTGGTAAAGGCGCCATTCCTGATTATGTATGCATTGGTGCAAGCGCTGAATATTATTCGCCAGGTCAAACCCAATGTGGTGTTAGGTTTTGGCGGTTTTGCGTCTGGACCTGGTGGTTTAGCCGCAAGATTATCCGGTGTTCCTTTAGCGATTCACGAACAAAATGCGGTGGCGGGAACCACTAACCGTCTGCTGGCAAAAATAGCCAATAAAGTACTCGCTGCATTTCCCAATGCTTTTGGTGAGACTGGCAGTGAGCAGGTGGTCGGAAATCCAGTGCGCGAACAGATCCAAAATCTTTCCGCAGTGCAAGACCGTTACGTGGAACGAGCGCAACAAAAATTACCATTACAACTATTAATAGTTGGCGGCAGCTTGGGTGCAAAAGCGATCAATGAACTGGTACCGAAAGCGTTGGCTGAACTGCCGCTCGATGCACGTCCACAAGTCTGGCATCAAACTGGTAAAGGTCATGCGGAAGCGACGACGGCGTTGTATATGCAACATCAAGTCAATGCCAAAGTTACCGAATTTATTGATGACATGGCGGCCGCTTATGCGTGGGCTGATGTAGTGATTTGCCGTGCAGGTGCGTTAACTGTATCGGAATTAATGATGGCCGGTGTTGCCTCGATATTAATTCCATTGCCAAGTGCGATTGACGATCACCAAACATTTAATGCAAAAAATTTAACCGAAGCCGGTGCAGGTATCGCATTGGTGCAAAAAGATTTAACGGCAGCAAAATTAGCTGCCTTGTTGTTAACTGAATTAGCTGACCGCAATCACTTGATGTCGATGGCGGAAAAAGCACAGCACTTGGCTAAACCCTATGCTGTTGCACAAGTGGCTGATATTTGTGAGGAGCTAGCCCGTGGATAAATCTGCGCAACAATCCATAGGTAACAATGCCATAGGTGATACGGCCATAGGTCATTGTGTACCTGAGATGCGTCGTATTCGCCGTATCCATTTTATTGGAATTGGCGGTGCAGGTATGAGTGGCATCGCTGAAGTCTTGTTGAACCAGGGATATGAAATTTCCGGCTCTGATATTAAAGCGTCCGGCGTGACCGAGCGTTTGGTCAGTAAGGGCGCAACGGTATTT
Source organism: Cellvibrio sp. (assembly GCF_053579595.1). Taxonomy (NCBI): domain Bacteria; kingdom Pseudomonadati; phylum Pseudomonadota; class Gammaproteobacteria; order Cellvibrionales; family Cellvibrionaceae; genus Cellvibrio; species Cellvibrio sp. The sequence goes on along the minus strand of NZ_JBRFPI010000074.1, from coordinate 4,015 downwards.
ATTGGCCATTCAGCAGAGAATGTGCGCGGTGCGGATGTTGTGGTGAATTCCAGTGCTGTGAATGCAAGTAATCCGGAAATGTTGGGCGCGCGCGAGCTGCGTATACCAATCGTTCGCCGTGCGGAAATGCTGGGCGAGTTGATGCGCTATCGCCATGGTATTGCCGTTGCGGGTACTCATGGCAAAACCACCACTACCAGTTTGCTCGCATCAATTCTTGCGGCAGCAAAACAAGATCCGACCTTTATTATTGGAGGCTTGGTTAATAGTACTGGCACCAATGCGCAATTAGGTGCGAGCCGTTATTTGGTTGCTGAAGCCGATGAAAGTGACGCATCGTTTTTGCATTTACAGCCGATGGTGGCCATTGTTACCAATATCGATGCTGACCACATGGAAACCTATGGTGGTGATTTTTCCAAGCTGAAAAAAACCTTTATCGAATTTTTACACAACCTGCCGTTTTACGGATTGGCAGTACTCTGCGGCGAAGACCCCGTGATTCGCGACATTATTCCGGAAGTGTCGCGCCCGATTTTGACTTACGGTTTTGGCGAGCATTGCGATTTTCGCGCCATTAACATCAAGCAGGACAAAATGCATTCCGAGTTTGATGTGCTTCGCCCCGGTCACGACAAACCATTGCATATCCGCATCAATATTCCTGGCATTCACAATGTATTGAATGCAACAGCGGTAATTGCCGTTGCAACGGATGAAGGTATTAGTGACGAAGCGATTCAATCCGGTCTGGAAAATTTCCAGGGTGTTGGTCGTCGTTTTCAGGTCTACGGCAATTTTCCGGTGGGTGAGGGTGAGGCAATGCTGGTCGATGATTACGGTCATCACCCACGCGAAGTGGCTGCAGTTATTAAAGCGGTGCGCGATGGTTGGCCGGAGCGTCGCTTGGTCATGATTTATCAACCGCACAGATACACGCGTACGCGCGATCTGTATGAAGATTTTGTCGAGGTGCTGTCGACTGCAGATGCGCTGATCATGTTGGAAGTTTATAGCGCAGGTGAAGATGCGATTCCCGGAGCCGACAGTCGTCATCTTTGCCGTAGTATTCGCGCGCGCGGAGTGATTGAACCCATTTTTGTGGAAACCGTAGATGGTGTTCCGGCAATCGTGAAAGACATAGTGCGTGCAGGTGACATCGTCATCACTCAAGGCGCCGGTAACGTGGGTGTTCTCTCCCCTGAATTAGCAAAACGACAATTGTGTTAGAGGTTAATCAAGTGATGCATGCAGTAACTCTGCCGATCAGTGAATCATTGAAAAAACAATTGGGCCGCGTGGGTGTGCTCTTTGGTGGTTTATCGGCTGAACGTGAAATTTCCCTGCAAAGCGGTGCGGCGGTTATTGCTGCTTTAGTTGAAGCGGGCGTTGAGCATGTTGCCATTGATGTAGGCGATAACATTATTGCAGATATTAAGACTGCAAATATTGATCGCGCGTTTCTGATTTTGCATGGCCCTGGTGGTGAAGATGGCCGTATTCAGGCGCTGCTCGAATTTTTAAATATTCCTTACACCGGCAGTGATGTTGCTTCATCGGCGTTGGCGATGGATAAGTTGCGCACCAAGCAATTGTGGCGCGGCGTCGATATCAATGGGCAACAAGGTTTGCCCACACCAGAGTTTGCAGTACTGACCCAGGGTTCTGATTTTGCAAAAATACTGGCAAATCTGGGCGGTGAAGTGATGGTAAAACCAGCCAATGAGGGCTCAAGTATTGGCATGTCGCGTGTTAATAGCGCCGCTGAATTAGAAATTGCGTTCCAAAAAGCCGCGCAATACCAAGGCAGTGTATTGGTGGAACGGCTGATTGTGGGAGCGGAATACACGGTTGCGATTTTGGATGGTGAAGCCCTACCTCCGATCAAATTGGAAACTGACCACACGTTTTATGATTTCAATGCGAAATATATTGCCGAGGATACTCGCTACCTTTGCCCCTGTGGTTTGTCTGCCGAAAAAGAGCAGGAATTAAAAACACTCGCACTTAATGCTTTTACTGCGGTGGGTTGCCGTGGATGGGGGCGCGTCGATGTGATGGCGGATGCGCAGCAAAATTTTTATCTGTTGGAGGTTAATACCGCACCGGGTATGACCAGCCACAGTTTGGTTCCTATGGCAGCAAAGGCGATTGGGTTGTCATTTGCAGAGTTGGTAATCACCGTTTTGCGCGCAAGCCTCGCGGTGAAAGTGTAAATGCTCAGTGGCTATGTGAACAAATATGCGTGATATGAAAGGCGAGCGCATCGAGCCGCGGATCGGCACCGAGCGAGTTGATGCCGAGCAGGCAAAATCAGCGCGTCGCAATCGCGCAACTGAAACGTCGCGCGATAGTCGCAGTGAATCTGTAGCGACCAGCCGCATAGTGCGCGATGTGTTACTGGATAGTCCATCATCGCGTTATGTTCCACCTGATTTACCTGTCGCTCCGCAAGATGGAACGGTAAAGCGTGAGCGTGGATATACCAAGGCATCACCCCAGGGGCGCAGGGAGCGTGAAGCGAGACAAAAAACCGGACGCGCCGAAAAGAGGTTTTGGCAAGAATGGAGTTTTTCCTGGGTCAATCGCAAGTTAGGTGCAATTATATTTGTGATTGGGCTGTGTTTTGGGATTTATTGGGTCAGCGGTCCTGTTGCCAAAGTTTTTGAGCGACCAATTAAAAGTGTGGTTGTGGAAGGTGATTTCAATTTCATTACCAAACAGCGAGCCACTGAGTTAATTAGCAATGAGATTGATCGCGATTTTTTGCAGTTGGATTTGATGCAGCTTAAAACTGCATTGTTGGCAGATCCGTGGGTAGAAAAAGTGACATTGAATCGTCGCTGGCCGGATACCCTGGTTGTTAAAATTTCTGAACAAAAGCCAATTGCTAGGTGGGGAGATGGATTTTTAAATCAACGTGGAGAAATTGTCCTGGTTGATGAGGCAAGTAAACTTTCTGGATTGCCCTGGTTGCAAGGAAGTGAAGCTGATGCACCGGAAATTTTGCAGCAATATCAGGATTTATCCCAACTTTTGCGCTCACGCGGGTTGGAAGTTATCGCATTAAAGTGCGATAACAAAAAATCATGGCGATTAACGATAAAAAATCACGTAGAAATTGCACTTGGACGCGATCAAGTGATGGAAAAAATGCGTAGATTTGTTACTGTATACGACACGCATTTAAGTAATGTTTGGTTGGATGTAAAAGCGATAGATTTACGATAAACAAATGGAGTTGCAGTGCGTTGGGTAACTGACTCGGCAATGGCAAAAAAGTATATAAAAAGCCAAGCTCAAGTAAAGCTACCTACTCCAGCGGCTCCGGTCACCCCACAGATTAATTGAACAAGAAAGTCGCCAGTTGCTTTAAATTGGCTCACTACTGGCAAATGAGGTTTATGAATGGCAAACGCTAGCGACAACAAAATGATTGTAGGCCTGGATATAGGCACATCCAAGGTTGTCGCTATCGTTGGTGCGATCACCCCTGACGGCCAGTTGGAAATTGTGGGAATTGGCTCGCACCGTTCCAATGGTTTAAAAAAAGGTGTGGTGGTGAATATTGAATCGACGGTGTTGTCGATCCAGCGCGCAATTGAAGAAGCAGAATTAATGGCGGGTTGCCAAATTCATTCTGTCTATGCGGGTATCGCCTGTAGCCATATTCGCAGTTTGAACTCACACGGGATTGTGGCAATTCGCGATCGTGAAGTATTTGCCCAGGATCTGGAGCGGGTAATTGATGCGGCGCAAGCAGTGGCGATTCCGGCAGACCAAAAAATCCTGCACATTTTGCCGCAAGAGTTTTTGATTGATGACCAGGACGGCGTAAAAGAGCCATTGGGTATGTCAGGTGTGCGTCTGGAAGCCAAAGTGCATTTAGTGACTTGCGCTGTGAATGCGGCACAAAATATTGAAAAGTGTATTCGTCGTTGTGGTCTGGAAGTGGAAGACATCATTCTGGAACAGTTAGCTTCCAGCTATTCAGTGTTAACCGATGACGAAAAAG
>NZ_JBRFPI010000073.1:0-14604 GCF_053579595.1 Cellvibrio sp. | reverse complement strand
AACACTACCTGTTCATGCAATTGCAACGCCGATGCCGGACAGGCTGCAGTCAGCGGGCCTTCTACGGTTGCTTTAATCGCTTCGGCTTTATTTTCACCTGTCGCTAACAGCACCACTTTTTTCGATTCGAGAATAGTACCTATACCCATGGTGATGGATAAATGCGGCTGGTATTCATCGGGGCCAAAAAAACGTGCGTTATCGTCAATGGTTGCACGGGTAAGGGTTTTAATGCGCGTGCGCGACATCAATGATGAAGACGGTTCATTAAAACCGATATGGCCATTGCGCCCGATACCCAGCAATTGGATATCAATGCCGCCTTTTTGTTTAATCGCCGTTTCATAAAGTGCGCAGGCAGTAAATGGATCTTCTGCATCCCCCGGTGGAACAAAGGTTGAGGCTTTATCGATATCGACATGATCAAACAATTGTTGATTCATAAAATAGCGATAGCTTTGCGGGTGTCTCGGGTTCAAACCTAAATATTCATCCAGGTTAAAACTGCTCACCTTCTTGAATGAAACCTGCCCACTTTTGTAAGCGTCAATTAATTCTTTGTAAAGCGCCACTGGCGTTGAGCCAGTTGCCAAACCCAACACCGAATCAGGTTTGCGGCTGATTTGTTTAATAAAAATATTCGCGCCGTATTTAGCAACTGCAGCAGCATCTTTCAAAATAACAACTTTCATTGAACACTCCAGTGAGTGGTATTGACCGAAAAATAAATTTTAGCTTTCCAAAAGTTAGCTGTGACGTAAAAAATCACCCGCAACCCAAGTGTGGGTTACGCGGTAATCATCCGTAAAATGCACTAAATCCGCACGGAAACCGGATTGAATGCGGCCGAGATAATTATCCACCTGCATGAACTCGGCAGGATATAGCGACGCCATGCGCAAACTTTCACTTAACTCCATTCCTACCCATTCGGTGTTCAAGCGCACAGCGTCAATCATGCCGATTGCACTGCCTGCTAACCGCCCTTCTGCATTGACCAAACAGCCATCTTTTTCATAAATAGTTTCGCCGTAAATCTGGAATGATTTTTCCGACGAGCCGACAGTCGACATAGCATCCGTCACTAAGTACATTTTGCCTTTCGGTTTTGCGGCGCACGCAATACGCGCGGAAGCGGCATGCACATGGTAGGTATCGATAATAATTCCGCACCAACTGGTAGCATCTTCCAGTGCAGCTCCCACAACGCCTGGCTCGCGGCCAGTCGTTGGGCGCATCGCATTGTATAAATGGGTAAATCCGGAGAGGCCTTCTTTGAGTGCGCTAACTACCGATTCATAATGCGCATCGGTATGACCAGCACAGACAACTACACCAGCAGAGGTTAGTTGTTTAATTTGACCGGGCGCCGCATGTTCGGGCGCAAGCGTGAGCATGACTTTAAAATCATGCTGGCCTTTTACCGATGCCACTAACCAATCGATATCAGCCTGTTCCATTTCGCGGATGTAGCGTTCGTTGTGCGCACCGCGCCGTGCCATATCAAAAAACGGCCCTTCAACATGAACGCCGAGCACACCTTTCATTCCGGCCGCCACAGCATCGGCAACGGCTTTAACACCGGCCTGATGCACTTCGCGGGTATCGCTAATCAAGGTAGGCAACAGTGAGGTTGTGCCAGTGGGGCGATGACCATTCAACATGGTGGCAATTGCGCTGACGCTGGTATCGTTAGTAAAAAACGCACCGCCGCCACCATTGACTTGCAAATCGATAAAGCCCGGAGCAATCACACCGCCGTCCAATAAAATTTGCGGGATAGATTCATCCAACTCAGCAACGGGAACCAGCGCTGTAATCTGTTCGCCTGCGACCACTACTGCATAATTTTCCAGGAATTCTTCACCGGTAAAAATGCGCGCGCCCACTAACGCCTGTTTCATAACCACACCTGTCGAAAATCGCTCGCCGCATTAACAGCGGCAAACGTTATAAACTGATAATAATATTGCGCTTGTGCAATACCCAGGCAACAAACCACAAGATGGCCACTTGCAAAAGCGCAAACAGCAGCGATGCAAAATAGGGATCAGTCACACTGCGGAAGGCCGCATAAAGCGCAGTGTAAAGTGACTCATTGCCAATCGGTATTAAATACATAGTGGTTGCCAACACACCCGACAACACATAAATAAAAAGCGGATTCTTTCCGATAATTTCAAAGAAGTGATACACAGGTTTGATCGCATTAGCTGCCGCCGACTGCTCAAGCTTCACTAATAAGATCATCAGCAAAATCGCCACACCACAGGTCAGTAGTACAAAGGGGCTGGTCCACAGGGATTTATTGATCGGGAAAACGGTATTCCACAACAATGCCAAACCAATCAGGGCCAATGCCGATACAAACAATTTACTCAGCGCTTTTTCTTTGTCTTCACTCGCGAGCAAAACGCGCGCTGCTTCAAAACCAATAATCACATTCACTATCGATGGAAAGGTGCTCAGGATACCTTCGGGATCAAAAGGCACCCCTTTGCCATGCCATAAATGGCTCGCACCCAGCACACTCAAATCCACTTGGCGTACGATGTTGTGCTCAAGGCTGTATGGATCAGCGGATAGATTTAACAAGCCCCAATAACCGACTAATAAAATAGCGCTAATCACGACACGGCCAGTAAATCCAAAATACAAAATAATAAAAGAGGCAAATGCATAAGCGATGGCAATACGTTGCAACACGCCCATCACTCGCCACTGCGCAAGGCTTTCCGTAAAGGGATAGGCAGCGAGCAATACGCCGATTAAAAACATAAGTGCAGCGCGGCGCAGGATTTTTTTGGATTGTTCGGCAAAGGTCAGTTGGCTCAGACCGCGCACTGAAAAGTACATGGCCGAGCCAACAATGAACATAAAGAAAGGAAATACAAAATCGGTGGGGGTCGCACCATGCCAATCCGCATGCAGCAAAGGTGCGTAAACAAACTCCCAGGAACCGGGAGTGTTTACCAGAATCATCAACGCGAGGGTCAAACCACGCATTACATCCAACGCTAGAAAACGCTGCTTGACCATCGGATACCTCGCAAATCGTGTAGTCGTGTTACTGATATATAAACGTTATTTCCAACTACGCAGTTTGTATCCTTTAGCTGCATAAAAGAGGATAAATAAATAACAGGGTGTCATCACAATGTAAGCCGTCTGCCGATCAATAACTGTTGATAGCGCGCCCATGACCACAGGTACCACTGCACCACCCGCAATGGCCATAATCAGCAACGCAGAACCCGTCGCGGTGTATTTGCCCAAACCGCTTAACGCCAATGGCCAAATTGCCGGCCATACAATGGCATTCGCCAAACCCAGCAATGCGATACACAAAATAGTGTTAGGAATTGCAGGCGCTCCAAGGAAAGCGAACAGTGAAGAAATTGAGGTAGATTCATTACTACCAAATACAATACACAGGCTGATAAATACACCGAGAGCAGCAGAGACTAACAACATGTTTTGCTGAGAAATAACGCGCGGAATTAATATGATGCCAAGGATGTAGCCAATCACCATACAGGTCATAGTGATTGAAGTCAGAATAGAGAAGTTGCTAAAACCAATACTGCGGCCGTAGGCACCAATCGTATCACCCGCAATCACCTCTACACCAACGTAAAGGAACAATGCGATCACACCCAATACCAGATTTGGAAATTGAAACGCACCACGCAAAGGTAATTTTTCTGAACTATTCTCTTCAGATTCCAACTCAGGCAACGAAGAAAATTTTACCAAAAATGCCACAGCACCAATCACTAAGGCCATGTAGATGTATGGCAATACCAAATTGCTTGCCATCTGCTCAATTTCTTCGGGCGTAGGTGTTGTTGTCGGATGGCCAGTCATGCCGCCCAAAATCAATGCGGTAAATACTATAGGTGCGACAATACCTGCTGACTTATTGAGAATACCCATGATGCTAATACGGCGCGCAGCAGACTCTTCCGGCCCCATTTTTACTACGTAAGGATTCACTGCTGTTTGCACCAGCGTTTGTCCGGCGCCCATCATAAATTGCCCAATCAGGAACATACCGAACCAGTGAGTTTTTGCTGCAGGAATATAAATCAGTGCGGCTGATGCCATGGTAGCCAAACCAATTGCCATCCCATTCTTGTAACCCACCTTGCGAATTATCCATGAGGATGGCAGCGAAAAAACAGTTACCGCAATATAAAAAGAAAACAGAATAAATGAAGCTTGAAATGGTGTTAAGGCTAATACCACTTCCAAATAAGGCATCAACGAGCCATTAAGCCAGGTGACGAATCCGAAAATAAAAAACATCCCGGCAATCATCGCCAAAGGAAGGAGTGTACTCTTTGAATTTGCGCCCGGTGCCGGAACCGCAACAGCTTCATTACTCATGGTTAATTTCTCGCGTTAGATAGTAGTGGTTAAAACACTCTGGTTATTATTGGCTAGCTTGAAACGCTGTTTGGCGAAATACACGGCGCCAAATTCCGGTTGATATAAAGCGGGGGAAAGATTATTGGCGATGTCCTGTTCCATCCAGGGAATAAGGCGTGGCGCAAGGCCGCCAATAATTGACATGCGGCCAGGTTGAGTCGCCCACAACTTGCGCGCAACTGCGCTCATGTAGGCAGCACCTTCTTTAGCGATACTAATAGCCACTGCATCGCCAGCATCGGCTGCATCTACTACAAAAATAGCAAATTTGGCGTAGTCGCCTTGCTTGGCACCAAACATGCGGTCTACGATCATCACACCGGATGCTTGCAGGAATTCACCAATCGAATTGCTCAAACTGGTTTTCGGCCCAAGATCATCGGAGGCCAGTAAAATTGCCTGAATTGCTTCCAACCCCATCCAGGCCCCACTGCCTTTGTCGCCAATCGGAAACCCGTGTCCACCGATAAACAGCGATTTATCGCCTACATAAGAATAGCCACAGGAACCGGTACCACAAATCATCACCGCACCTTCATCGCGGTTATGAGCACCGAGGCAGGCAATATGGAGATCTGTGGTGAGATGCATTTCTTTGAAGGGGTGTTCCCAAGCCGACATCACTTCGTAAAGGCTGGGGACATTGACACCGGCAAGGCCAGCACCAGCAATTAATTCATTCATTGCGGAAGGCGGTAAACCGGCATCGATCAGTGCCAGCTCGGCAGCAGTACGGATAGAATCTTTGGCTTGTTGTACGCCTTGGAAAGGGTTAGCAGGACCACCGACACCAGTACCCAGCACCTGTAAATCTGCGGTCATGATACTGGCGCGACATTTGGTACCGCCGCCGTCAATCCCTATATACAAGGTTTGTTCGCCGAGTGGCATCTTTGCCATGATCTACCTCTTTATTTTTAGAGCAAATACCCGACTTACTGATGCAACGCCGGATACTCAAAAATTCGAATGTTCCCACTTGGCTTGCGATCATAACAGAGAGTTAAAAAAGGTTAGTGCCCCGCAGGACACTAACCACAAGACCACTACTACAGCTCTAGAGAACTCATGCCCCATGATACTGAGCCTGACAAGGAGAGTTACCAGGCTCAGATGTCATCATCGGACAGATTTAGATTACGCCGACTAGACAACGTTGTCAAAGAAAATTTTGACTTTTTTGTAGGCAAGAGAAAAACCTTTAAATTACAGGGAAATAGCACGAGGCAAATGAGGTTAAATGGAGGGAATTGGGGCACATGTGCGCGAAAAATGCAGCAGTTGTTGAATCAGACCAACGATGTTCACAACGCATTTTTTGGAGACCGCTTAACGCGTTCAGCAATGAAAAATCATTAGCCTGTTGATGCTGTCTTACGCATTTAATCAAAACTAAAAAAATTGTTCGCCGTTAACCTGCCCGTCTTGGGATCAGGGTTAATGCTGATGCCTGATAAAATATTGGCTGAATGTAATAAACATCCAGGATAAATAACCAAGCGATTAAATTGTGCAGAAATAAACCCCACCTTGGTAAAAAACTCATCTGATTCAGAAAAATAGCGGCGTTCAGGTTTTTTTCTATTTAGCTCCTCATAAGAAGCATCAAGATAAGGATCACATCTTTCAGGTGTAATGGATTCATAGCCCGTACTGTTATGTCGATAAAACCCCGTCCCTCCATGATCTTCTCCGCACAGATAAAGCAGCGTGGCAAAAAAATAAGGATTACTTGCATCAAAATGGGGAATTCGCTGTAGTGGCCCTAACTCCACCTCAGGTACCGTCATCAAACACATGGCATTTTGTAGCGCGGTTACTTTAGTTTCCGCTGGAATGGCAAATTCACTTTTTATTATTTCGCAAACCCTATCTTTAAACTGATTGGCAAAATCGGCGGGCGCCGGAGTTCGCACACCAGGATATCCTTTGCGTTGTACCGCTGCCGCATAAGGCGAAAAGATCGCGCCACTGGCAAATTCAACAAGCCGTGACGGCTCCACTAAAAAATCATCAAAATAAATGACTTTGTTTTTTTCATTGCCCACAGACAGTGTCTGCATAGTTAAATTTTCATTGATCATCATTAGCGGTCTCAACTACCCACATTAGAAAACAGACACCGAAAAAACTAGCGTGACTCAAGTGCTCTTTTTAGCTCACTCAGCCAAGCCCGATGCGACATCAAAGAGTTGCTCATCTGTAATGATTTCTCCTGCACCTCGCGCACCAGCTCTTGTGACTTGAATGCCTCATTAACACCAAGTACACCAGGTCTTGTTGGATAGTTCATCCCATAGAGTACAAACAGATGGTTTTCCACACCAAATATATCAAATGAACTGAAAAAGTCTGTCTTTTTGGGTACACCGATTTTCCATAGTGCCAGCCTTTCCCGTAACACATCAGACATCACTGTATTTTCAGTGTTGTCGATCCAAAATTGCGAGTCGCGGCGGTCTGAAATTAAATAATGGAGCTGTACAAAATCAATTACCCGTTCCCAAGTGTAGCGTACTGCTTTGTTACAGCACTCAGACACAACTGGAATATCACCTATCATTTTTGGAAAATTTCTGGCAACCAGCAATGCCGCAAAGTCGGTGACTAATATGGAGGTGGCCTCTAGCGGTTCCACAAATCCCTGCGCCAACCCCAAAGCAACACAATTTTTTTTCCAAAAAGACTCACGATAGCCAATCGTCATAGGAATTTTTCTAAGATTAGCATTCTGTAGATCTCGATCCAGATAATTGGAAAAACTTTCAACTGCTTCGCTCTCCGTCATATGTTGAGAGGAATAGACAAAACCTACCCCCCTGCGCTGGGTCAAGGGAATATCCCAAATCCAACCGGCCTTGTGCGCAGTTGCCAATGTGTACGGCAAAATTTCATCCCTCTCGGCGATAGGCTCCTGAATAGCAAGCGCGGTATCAGTCAAAATTTGCGCCGATTTATCCAGGAAAGGCACACCTAATGTCTCGCCAATTAATAGCGATGAAAATCCGGTGCAATCGATAAAAAAATCAAATTCTTCTGCGCGGCCAGATGCATATAAAAATCCTTTAATGCTGCCATCCGCATTGATCGAAACTTGGGAAATGGTTTCAAATATATGTTTGACCGAAAATTTTTCACGGGCATTTTTAGCTAATAAATCCGCAAATTTAAGCGCATTGAAATGATAGGCATAATCCACCAAGCCAATATAAGGTGGCGATGACTTTTGTTTGGGGGAGCGATTCATTTCAGCTACCGAATAAATCTCGGATAGCTTTGAAAACTCAAATGCTAATTTATTATTTAGCCAATAATTGGTAACGTCGAAGCCTGCTGGATAAGGGGAGCTAAACGGATGGTAATAAAAATTATCAGGGCCGTGCTTTTGCGCATCCATCCAATGTGCAAATTTAATTCCCTGCTTAAAAGTTGCATCGCAAGTGGATAACAAATCGATTTCCGCTATGCCGAAGCGCTTCAAGGTCGCTTTGATTTGCGGAACCGTCCCCTCACCTACGCCGATGATAGGAATATCTTTTGACTCAATCAGGGTGATTTCAATTTCAGGGTCGCGACTAAGTTCCACGCCCAAGTGATTCGCAGCCAACCAACCCGCAGTGCCGCCACCCACAATTGCTACGCGTTTAATTTTCATCACTGGCTTACCAATTAAAAATATACTCACTGTTTTTAAACAAAAAAGCCCAGCATAAGCTGGGCTTTTTTGAACTACTCAGCTAATCAGCACTTATAGTTTGAAGCTTACACCCAACATATAAGTTGCTTCACCTTCAAATGACCAAGCCGGGAAGCCTTCCAACAGAGGGCGCTTGGTGCCAGAATCTGCGGCCCAAAATTCGGCTCCACCATACTGAACATCATCTTCTTCAAGAATGTTGGTAGCCTCAAAACTCACACTGATGCTATCAGATACGTTCCAGCCCAAGCTCAAATCCAGAGAACCGAAGTCATCATGCATACGGTTGCCATAGTAACCAGTTTCACGAATCATATACTCTGAACGCCAGTTGTAAGCTGCACGCGCTGAGTACACATCGTTTTCCCAGTAACCAACCAGATTCACACTGTCTTTAGAAGATTCAGTGAATACACCAAGACGATCCGTATAACTTTCCAGTGGCGCATTAGCATTTACGTAAGTGTAGCTTGCAGCCATACCGAAGCCATTATCAAACGCATGAGTCAACTGCAGCTCGATACCATCAATTTCACCGCCACCAGAGTTCTTAAGGGTAACTACTTCCCAGTTGTCCACTTTACTATCAGGACTCACTAACCCAACAGATCTATTGATTTCAATATCACTAGTAACAAAGTTATTGATTGACTTAACGAAATAAGTCGCAGACAACATGTTACCGTCACCGTAGTAGTACTCCACACCAAGATCCGCCTGAGAAGATTTCATTGGTTTCAAACCAACATTACCTGTGGTCAGACGTTCGTTACCTGGAATGCCATCCTGATAACCAGTTTGGCTCGCATTGGTGAACATATCGTTGTAATTTGCACGGCTGATTGCCTGTGAGGCAGTAGTACGCAACACCAAGTCATCAGTCAGGTCAAAGGTTACGTTCAAGCTTGGCAACACATCATCATAATCTTCACCAACAGATGTTTTGTTGGTGCTGTAATAGAGATTTTGACCTAGATCGCCAGCAGCCAGCGGAGTACCATCTAATGCGTATGACTTACCAGTAATTTCACTGCTGATATAACGCAGACCAAAGTCACCTTTAACGGCATCGGCTTCGAAAGTAAACATACCGTACAGCGCATCATTTTGTTCATTCAGCGCAGCGTAACCAGCACGCTCTTCTTTCCAGCCAGTTACATCTGCCAAGGTTGCTTTAACCATTGCACCCAGTACAGGTTTTGGCGCTTTGAAGCCGTGTGAACCCACTTCAAAGGTGCCGCGGTAGAACATGGAAGTATCGTTTAGGGTTTGAGGAATTGGATTACCAAACACCGCTGCATCAGAAGACTTCTCTACGTCATGGTCAGTTGTACGGAGACCAGTTTTGAATGACTTAATCGCACCAAGATCAAGCTCAAATTCCAAGTCAACCTGTGCATAGCTCTCTTCGTCTGAGTTTGGACCTCTTTTTACAGCCCAAGCTTCTGCAGCTGATTTGTCACGATAGTTGTCCAAAGTCATGTTCAGATCAGATGTAGCATTGATCTTAATTTTCTTGCCAGAAGCATCGATGCTACCTGCCCACAACGCCATGTTGTAGTCACCCAAGCTGGCGAAGTGCGAAAAGTTGGTAGTTAAGTCAGTACCACCCTCAGCCTTGGTGTTGCCCACACTGGCAGTTACCTTGAAAGAATCGCCAGCATATTCAGCATTCAAATCAAAGGTTTCAGAGTCCATGCTCGCAACACGACCCCAGGTTTGGTTGAAGGTCTCAGTCCCTAACGCACCGCTTGCCCAACCAGCAGTCAAATTCCCACGAACCGGATTCTTGGTAGTGTTCTTGACACAAACACCTGCAGCATTGGTTTGAGAGCAGGTGTAGTTAGCAGATGTATCCAACGCAGAGAAGATATAGGTACTGGTGTTGGTGTTATTGGCTTTAAGATCCAAAGACAAATAATGAACACCAAAGGTCAACTCATCTGTAGGAGCCAACTGTGCAGTTACATCTAATGCAGTACGCTCACGCTCTTGAATGAACGTAGTTGGGGAAACATCATCCCACCAACGGTAATCCGCCTCGGTACCACGACGTACGTAGTCGAATTCTTCAGTTGCTCCAGCAACCAAAATACCAAAAGATTCTGAATCATTTTTCCAGCTGTACAAACCAGACACTTCTGGAGAGATTTCATCGCTAATAGTGCCAGTGCGTGCCTTAGCGCCCACATAAACAGTGTTGGCCTCCATATCCAATGGTTTGCGAGTTTTAACGACAACGGTACCGCCGATGCCCCCTTCATTAAGATCAGCTCGCGATGATTTGTAAACTTCCATGCCGTCCACCAATTGTGATGGAAGCAATGAGTAGTTGAAGCTACGGTCGATAGCTTGTTGATCATACCAGCCTGTAGAAGCAACGTTCTGACCATTTAATTGGGTCAAAGTCATTTGTGGTGCGGCACCACGAATAGATACTGATGCACCTTGACCAAATGCACGGCCAACAGTTACACCTGGGACGCGGCCAAGTGACTCGCCTATGTCCGAATCAGGGAATTTACCCACATCTTCCGCAGATACAGCATCTACAACAGCGGTAGAGTTACGTTTGATATCCACTGCATTTTTCAATGCACCGCGAATACCGGTTACCAACACCTCTTCTGGCTCTGCACCTGCATCTTGTGCATTTGCAGTAACCGCAAAACCCATCATGGCGACAGCTGCTACTGAACCGAGCATCAGTGCACTCTTATTGGCCAGTTTGATCGCATCACTTAACTTGTTACGCATGGTTATTCTCCCGTGACTTGGCAATTTGTGTGTATTTAATAATGACCTAACTTTTCAACAACTGGGGACACAAGACAACGTTGTCGATGAGCCAACACTATCCCCACAGGACAACGTTGTCAACATCTTTGTAAGGTAAGGTAAAGTTCCGTTGCTGGCGGAAAACCGGGGGGATTCTTAATAAATTTGTTACAAATCAGCCAATTAGATACTTTAGGCGACAGAGGGGGTCAAAATATATTTTTCGCGGTTACAGCAAAGATATTACGAAAATACACACTCGAACTTGCAGCTAATAAAAAAGCCGCTGAATGCGGCTTTTTTATTGACGGGAGGTGGAAATCATAAATGCACAAACATGGCCCATTAGTTCACTAAACGGGCCCGCAATTGGCGCAAGCTCGCCTTAACGCTGCGCGCGTTTTCGGGGCCCATACGCAGCATTAACTTGTGCGTTTGAGGCATTGCCTCCAACGCTGGATCAGCGTATTGGTAAAACACCTTGGGGCGCACTAACAATAAATCACCCTGCGCATCGGGGGCGGCGAGGATATTATCGATGGCCGCAATCATCACGCTGTGAAAATTAGGCTTTTTCAAGCCTAATTCGCGAAACGCTTCCTCTAACAGAGGGTAAAAGCGACGATACACAGCAACAGCTGCATCGCTATCGATCAACGCTAACGTTGTCACATAGGGTTCGTAACGCTGGAAGTTGTTGGGGGAAACACGTTCCTGATCAACCGCAGTACCTTCGACCATCACCGAAAAAGTGTCGGCGATAAACGGTGGTGGTGGCGATACTACCGGGCGGTATTCATGGATAACCTTACCTTCAGCCACATTATTTACGGCCAGCACAAATTTACGCAGCACTTCTTGCGGTACCAATAATTGCAACAAACCTTCGCCACGCAATTGCTGCAATGCGGCAATTATGCTGGCGTCGCTGTCATTTAAGCCAGGCAGCGGCTCCACCTCAATCACCGGCTGCGGTGGTTCGTACTCAACAATGGGCGCTGCCGCTGCGCTGCTGGTAGCTGTCGCTTGCGGGGCAACCGCTACAGGCGTGGTAACTGTTTGTGATGCGACAGGGGCATCGTCGCGTAAAAAGAAGAAGGCAGCCGCAGCCGCAATCAATGCCAGCACCACAATAACAATCATAGTGGTGGACGAATTTTTGCGCGGTTGGTAGTCATCACTCATAGCAATACCCTTTGTTTGGCGGTTTTTATGGCAACTACTGTTATTCACTAACAGTGCGACAGGATTATGGCCTAATCCACAATAGGGGGACAGCCTTGATCCACTCTGGTTCCCCAATTTAATACCTCAGGCTAGACTGGAGCCATGCACAGGCAGTCAACCAAAGGACAATTATGCTTCGTAAGCACTCTCTGCTGGCCAGGTTTATCCAATCACTCCGGTATTTAACTCGCAGCTCGCTCGGCCTGGTGCTATTGATCAGTGTTGGCTGTACCACTATTACTAGCTCACAGTGGGATCAGCGCTACGGCAAAGCCGAGCCGCGCGAAATGAGCGATACGCTGCCCCGCGCAACATTGACCTACTACAAAGATACCAAGCCGATTCTTGAGCAGCGCTGTGTTGTTTGCCACGGCTGCTACGATGCACCCTGCCAACTCAAACTGGATGCCTATGAAGGGTTGCTGCGCGGAGCCAACCCCAGCAAGGTTTACGACGGCACGCGGCTACTCGGTGCGTCACTCACACGCCTGTTTGAAGATGCCAACACCACGGCACAGTGGCGCAGCAAAGGTTTTCATCCGGTATTGAATGAACGTAAAAACACGTCTGCTGCAAATATCAATGCCGGCGTGATGGCACAGTTGCTGGAGTTGAAAAAAGCCCATCCACTTCCCGCTACCACGATCCTGCCGGATAGTTTTAATTTTAATCTCGACCACGCTCAGCACTGCGCCCCGATAGAAAATCTCGCCGGTTTTACCGAAAGTAAACCGCTCTGGGGCATGCCTTATGGCTTGCCGGGATTAAGTAGCAGCGAACACAACACCACCATGGACTGGCTGGCCCAAGGGGCATCCATGGGTACTGCAACAGCAATACCAGCGGTGGTACAAAAACAGATCGAAGAGTGGGAAATGTTTTTTAATGGCGGCAGCCTTAAGCAGCAACTCGTCAGCCGCTATATTTATGAACATGTATTTTTAGCGCAGTTATTTTTTTCTGAATCACCTCATCTCTATTTTCGACTGGTTCGCTCCAGCACACCGCCGGGAAAGCCCTTAACGAGAATCAGCACGACTCGCCCATTTGATGACCCAGGCACAAGCCGCGTTTACTATCGCTTATGGCATGATCCCTCCAGCGTCATCGCAAAAACCCACATGCCTTATTCGCTCACGCCCGCACGCATGAAAAAATGGCAGCAACTTTTTTTCTCGTCTGATCCTGCTTTCGCATACGAGGTATCTGCCTTACCCGGATATGCACCAGATATAGCGGCCAACCCGTTTGTCACCTTTGCCGAACTGCCGATCAACGCACGCTACCGCTTTATGCTCGATGAAGCGCAATTCACCATCATGAATTTTATCAAGGGGCCAGTCTGTCGAGGTCAGGTCGCGCTCAATGTCATTCAAGATCATTTCTGGGTTTTCTTTTTTGCACCGGAAAATCAAAGTACCGAGGGCAATGCAAAATTTCTTGCAGAGAACAGCAAGCATCTGCGGCTACCGGCCGAAGCGGGCAACACACTGCTGCCGATGAGCAACTGGCTGAAATACTCAGAATTGCAAAAAGAGTATCTCGCGTCTAAAGCGGCGTTTGTGAGTAAAAAAATTGCTGCTGAAGGCGGTTTGGAGCTGAACGAAATTTGGGATGGTGACCAGGGTAAAAATCCAAATGCGGCGCTGACAATTTTTCGCCACAGCGACAGTGCGAGTGTACATAAAGGGATGATTGGCAAAGCGCCGAAAACGGCCTGGATAATCGGCTACCCGCTACTGGAACGCATTCATTATTTATTAGTGGCAGGGTTTGACGTGTACGGTAATGTATCGCACCAATTGTTAAGCCGCCTGTACATGGATTTTTTACGCATTGAAGGTGAAATGAATTTTGTGGGGATGCTGCCGGAAAAGGATCAACAACCGCTGATGAATTACTGGTACCGCGACGCCGAATCCCATTTGCAAACCTATGTAGATTTGTACATCAAGCAAGTGGATGCACCGAACAATATCCGCTACCTCACCAATAATCCGCAACAGGAGCTGTACCAAAAACTGCGAGCTTACTTGGGTCAGGCGAGTCAGTCGCACCACAATATCAGCACGAAAAAGTTGCCTGTGCGCAAACTGGCGCTCTACGAAAAATTACAGAGCACTCAGGGCACTGCAATCAGCTTTTTGCCCCAGACCACTGTCATTCACATTCCAAATGTGGGTTTATTTACGCTGGTAAACAACAGTGCCTACTCCAATTTGTCTTCACTGTTCGGCGAAGACAAACGGCGCATTCCCGCGGAGGACAACCTCACCATCGCGCGCGGTATTATCGGTGCCTATCCCAATAGCTTTTTGCGGATTGAAGAGGACGAAATCGCCGCATTTATTACCCAATTTCAACAACTCGACTCGGAAGACAGCTATCGCGCATTAAAAGATAAATACGCAGTGCGCCGCAGCGACCCGCAATTCTGGGCGTTTAGCGATAAGGTCCACCAGCTTTATCAT
>NZ_JBRFPI010000072.1:0-14629 GCF_053579595.1 Cellvibrio sp. | reverse complement strand
CTTTGCAGGATTTAATGGGCAACGGTGAAGCACTTCGCGGCCTAAGCCCACGCGATTTCACCGACGAACGTTTTGGTGTGCCAACGGTGACTGACATCATCAAAGAGCTGGAAAAACCAGGCCGTGACCCGCGCCCGGAGTTCAAAACGGCGAAGTTTGCTGATGGCGTCGAAACCATGAACGACCTTCAGCCAGGCATGGTGCTGGAAGGCGCTGTCACCAACGTGACCAACTTCGGTGCGTTTGTGGATATCGGTGTGCATCAGGATGGCTTGGTACATATCTCTGCACTCTCGCACAACTTTATTAAAGATCCACGCGAAGCCGTAAAAGCTGGTGATATCGTAAAAGCAAAAGTGATGGAAGTAGATGTGCCGCGCAAGCGTATCGCCCTGTCATTGCGTTTGGATGATACGCCCGGTGAAAAAGTGGAAGGCAAGAAAGGTGGTGAGCGTCATCAATCGCAAAACCAGCAGCGCGCGGCGCAGAAAAACAATCCTGCCCCGGCAGCTATGGGCAGTATGGGAGCGCTGTTGCAGCAAGCGTTGAAAAAGAAATAGTTCTACCACCAATACTCCTCTCCCAAGCCCTGCTTGGGAGTGCCACACCAAACTGAAGAAGATTATATGAGCACACTACCCGCCTGCCCAAAATGCAATTCCGAATACACCTATGAAGATGGTGAATTATTTATCTGCCCCGAGTGCGCTCACGAGTGGCCAAAAAATGCCGCCGACACCGCGAGCGATGATGCATTAATCGTACGCGATGCCAACGGCAATTTATTAGCCGACGGCGATTTTGTTACGTTGATTAAAGACCTGAAAGTGAAGGGTTCATCATCGACGTTAAAAGTCGGCACCAAAGTAAAGATCAATCGTTTAGTGGAAGGCGACCACGATATCGACTGCAAAATCGACGGCATAGGCGCGATGATGTTGAAATCGGAATTTGTGAAAAAGGCGTGAAGACGCCGGATCACAAATAAAAAAGGCAGCGAGCCAGTGAACTCGCTGCCTTTTTTATTTTCCGGCAAAATTAACTCGATAATTTTTCTGCTATCAACAAACTACGCCAACTAGCCGAGGTCATAACAACTACGCCTTGTGCTACCTTTAGTCACAGCACTCGCATCCAATCTGTCATAGAAAAAATTGAATTACCGTATTTAGTTACCACAAGGAGACACAATGAAAGCGTCCATTGGAACAATATTGACGCAACTTTGGCAGCTGCGCGCGGTAAAGATACTGCTGCGCGTCTGGTTGGTTTATCTCGCTATATGCATACTGATTTTATTGCCGTTGCTCAATTGGGGCGCGGGCGCCATCTATCAGCAGCAAACCGGGCGAGTGTTGCATTACGATCTGATCGATCTCAATCCGTTTACGCTTTCGATTACCGCGCGCAACGTCCAGGACAAGAATCCCGATGGCAATCCACTCTGGTCGGTACGGCGCATCCATCTCAATCTCTCACTGCTGCAAACGATTATTCATTTCGCACCCACAGTGGATGAATTGGAGATTGATGGACTTTGGCTGCATCCGCATAAATTGGCTAATCGCAGCTGGAACTTTGATGATATTCGCCAGCATCGTCTTACACAGGCCACCGCCAATCCAACGTCCACACCAATTACCGATGAGAATGAACTGCCTGCGCTGATCATCAACCACACCCGCGTAACGATAGACTCGCTGCAATTTACTGATAGCAGTGGCGAAGAGCCATTTCATACCAGCCTCGACAACATCCAGTTTGAGTTGCAGGATTTTTCCACGCTGATTGATGAAGCTCAGCCATATCAATTGCAAGCGGCAATGGCCGATGGTGGCGAGTTGATCTGGAAGGGTAATTTGTCTATCAAAGGTGCACACAGCCAGGGCGAATTGGCGCTCAACAAGATCGATCTGCAACCTGTGTGGAAATATTTTAAATCCCGGCTCAATTTCACTCTTCAAGATGCACACCTCAGCCTCGGTGGCCAATATAAGGTGCAGTGGAAAAAAGACATTATCTGGTCACTAACCCAAGGCCAATTAACGCTAACCGATAACAAGTTGCGCAGCGGTAAAGCAAGCGCACGCGATGTTGAAATGACCCTGGGCGAATTGAAACTGAGCGGCATTAGCGTCGCCAGCCAAACCCAACAACTGGCCGTAGCCGATGTGCAGGTCAACGGATTGCAGCTGTCCAGTTGGAACCACGGTGGGAATAACGGTCTGGCACGCGCCTTTGTCCTGAAAAGCCTCGCGGGCGATGCAGCACCTGCGACCGGTAACAGTGGCGCGCCCTGGGTGGTGTCGGTCAATAAGTTCGCGCTCAACAATGCCGCTATCGATTGGCGTGTCGGCGATTTAGATCAACATCAGTTTAAAGCGCGCCAATTAAACCTGACCGCTGCCAATATCGATACCAGCGGCGCCAGCGCGATGACAGTCCAACTCACCACCGATATCGACCAGAGCATCAAGCTATCCGCCAAAGGGGATTTCAATCTCGCCAGCCTTGATGGCGACTTTGCTACTGACCTGACCAGCGTGCCGGTCGCCCTCGCGCAACCCTTGCTCGCACCTTATATACGCGCCGATATTATGAGCGGGCAAATACACACCAAGGCTGACCTGCAGTTGCGCGATGGGCTGCTCACTCAAGTCCTCAGCAATGGCTCGATCACTGATATCAAACTGCGTCCGACCACAGACACTCAGGAGCTGCTGACCTGGAACAGCTTGAAATGGAGCGATTCGCAGGTCGATTTGACCAGCCAACAAGTTGAGATCCCACTACTGGAATTAAGCGGCTTCGACAGCCGTTTTGTCATCACCAAAGAAGGTAAAACCAATTTGCAGGCGCTCTTTCCCGAAACGCCCATTGCGACCGCGACGCCTGATGCCGCGACGCAAAATGGATCAGCTAATGTCAGCGAGCTCGATGCCCCTTGGCATTTCAACCTGCACAAGTTTGTGCTGGATAAAGCATCGTTCCGTTTCAACGATGAAACCCTCACTCCCAACTTTACCGCTGCAGTGCAAAACTTTAGTGGCACTATGACCGGCCTTTCATCGGATACCAGCAAACCCGCCCTGTTCAAATTCCACGGCGATGTGGACGGCTACGCCCCGGTTAACTTGCAGGGCAAAACCCAGCCCTTCCTCACACAACCTCTGCTCGATGCACGGCTCGATTTTGAAAACCTAGACCTCGGCGGTTTTAGCGGTTACTCCAGCACCTACGCCGGCTGGCGCATTGAGCGCGGCCTGCTCACCGCCAACCTGCATTACCGCTTGAACAAAGGCTTGATCCAGGGGGATAACCATATCGAGATGGACCAACTGCAATTGGGTGAGCGGGTAAACGACGCGAAAGCGATGGACGTCCCACTGCGTCTTGCATTGGCGCTACTCACCGACGAAAACGGCCTCGCCACTTTGGATATCGGCGTGAGCGGCAACCAGAATGACCCGAGTTTTGATATCGGCAAAGTCATCCGTCAAGCAGTGCGCAATTCACTGATCAAAATTGTGAAATCCCCCTTTACCCTGCTCGCCAAATTGGTCGGCAGTAAAGAGGATTTAGGCTATTTGCCGTTTAACTCCGGCTCATCACAACTGCTCACTACCGCTACGCGCAAGCTCAATTCACTGCAGCAAGCGCTGAAAAAACGCCCGGAGCTGCGCATCGAACTACGTGGTAGCTATGACCAAAATACCGATCTGCGCGGGTTGCGCCTGTCACAAGTCAAACAGGTATTACTGGAAGAGCATGGCTTGGAGAATAAAGATATCAAGGCGCAAAACGAGCGCTGGCAAAAAGCGGTGGTGGCGGAGTATCGCAAACTGGGTTTGAAAAGTGATGCTGAACCAAACCCGGTACAGATGCATGAGCAGTGGCTCCAAACCATCGTAATCGCGCCGGAAGCACTGATCCAATTGGCAGCGCAGCGCAGCATCAACGCCAAACAATTTTTGGTGCAACAGCTGAAAGTCGATAACAGTCGCGTGCTAATCAACTCCAACCTGGATTGCACCCAGGCCGATGCCTGTAGCCGCCGCATAGTGAAGCTGGATCTGTCGGATTTAAATCAAGCGGCACCCGCGTTGACCAGCCGCTGAAAACTGGTCATCAGAAAACAAAGAAGCAAAAGTTGGGGCTGGCACTTAACTTTGTAATTTGTGACGCAAGTCAGTAATATCGCCGCCAAAATGTTTTGTGAATAGATTGATTAGCGCTCACAGGAGAAAAAGGCAATGGAGCAAAATGTGAAAATGATGATTGGCGGTGCGGCCTTGTTTGTGCTGGGAGGCATTTCGGTTTACCTCCTCACCAGCCGCCCTGACGCGGCAATCCCTCCCGCCTACACACCACCAGCTCAAGCAGCACCTGTTGCGGAAATAACCTCGCCCGTCCCGTCCCCGTCCAGCACAGATGTAGAAACCACCATTACCGATGCCGAATCTTTTTACGAGGCCGCTGAAGCTCGTCGCGAACAGCAACTTGCAGATAAAGCTGAAGCCGATAGACTCGCCAAATTAAAAGCAATTAAAGAGCGCAGTGTGGAATGTAAGTTTTGGAAGCAACAACAAAAAACATCCAGTGCTGCAGCAAAAATAGAAGAGAAAATTATTCAGTACTGCACACTGCAAACCAGCAGTAGCAGCATGAGCACGTCGAGTGATAGCAACACCCCCAGCAGCAGCATGAGCACGTCGAGTGATAGCAACACCCCCAGCAGCAGCGCTGAATCAACAACTGCAAATGCAGGCGCTTAACGGAAAAGCTACGCCGGCACATATCCCTGTGCCGGCGACATGGATTAGAAGCGGTAATTAACGTTGGCTGACAGGGCGGTGAAATCCCATGTCTCGTCATCTTCGTCAACTTCGCCTTTCAAGTCATCGCGCACCAGCAAACGGTATTCAAGCCCAGCACTCAGCTGCTCGGTGATCGATGCGCTCACACCTGCACCCACAGACGCGCCTGAAAAACTGAAGCTTTCTGATTCGCCCTCAATCAATTCCTCATCATCGTAATAAGCCTCTTCCTCAAACTTAATACGCACAGATGAAAAACCGAGCAACCCATACAACTCCACCTTGTCAAAACTGACGCTGGGGCGATAGTAGAGCGACACATAGTTTAATGTCAGGTCAACACCCTCTTCACCGGCGTTGTCGGAGGTCCCCAAACGCATCTCCACGGTGGCCAATGGACTGTGGCTATAACCACCAATTAATTCAACCGCATTCCAGGATGGTTCATCCCCTCCATCATCCTCATCCATTTCCTCATCATCACCTTCATAACGAGGCTCATCGACTTTCAAATCGATCTTGGCAAGCCCGAGCCCTGCATAAAAACCGCGGTCTTGTGGGTTGATAGATTGGGAGCTGGAACCAGTCGCAGAGCTTGAGGATCTTCCACCGGAGAAACGATAATCCAAGCTGGCGGTGAAAGCATTAAGGTTTACATGCTCATCGCTATCATCCACTACAACACGGTACTCAAGATTAAAATTGAAGTTCCTGCTCACAGGAAAGCCAACACCTGCTCCATAAGAAGGCCCAGCCAACGACAGATCGCTGCCCGTTTTGGATTTGATATTTGCACCGCCGAAGCCTACTAACAGATAGGTTTTGGCGGTGTCATTTGCACTTTCAGTGCGATAGTAAAGCCCACCATATAAAAGCTCAGGCGAACCGCCCACACCAATTCGAGACTCGACCCCAATAAAAGGATTGTGTTTGTAACCACCAGAAACTTCCAATGCAGTCCAGTCCGGCTTTTCACTTAACGATGCATGGGCCTTGCCTGAATAATCAATCTGGCTTACACCAACACCCCCATAAAAACCGGCAGGCTCAGTATTAACCGCTAAAGCAGTAACAGGTAAGGTCAGCAACCCGGCCGTTATTATTACTCGCATATTCCATCTTCCTTCTTGATTCAGTTGTTTTTTTGTTCTAACTATACTCACTCGCGGGCGAATCATACCCAATTCATCAATAAATACCAGCTAGTGCAACTTATCCCAATAAACCCAGCACGCCCTCATAGGCCAACTTGATCCCCGCCAGCAATAAAAACCCATAACTAATCCAATAAAAAATACGGTCAGATACGCGATGATGTAAATAAACACCGAGCCAGACACCAAGAGGAGCAAGTGGTAACAACGCAAGCGAGGTGAAAAATGATCCTCCACTGATCTGGCCGAGCCAGACATACGGAATCAGTTTTATAAAATTGATGATGGCAAAAAATAAAATCGTAGTACCCGCCAATACGGATTTGGATAAATGTTGCGGCAATAAATAAATCGCAATTGGCGGTCCGCCCGCATGCGCAATGTAACTGACATAACCGGCAATGCTGCCCCAAAAACTGCCTGCGAGTTTGTTAGGCCGCCGCTGCTCCAACCGCTCTAAAAAATGTTTACCCCATAAATAATGCGCAACAAAATAAATCGATAAAAGACCTATGATCAAGCGCACCCAATCAGCATTGGTCATCTCAAATGTCAACGCCCCAGCGATAGTACCCAGCAATGCGCCGGGCAATAAAATTTTTAGATTGAGCTTGTCCCAAGTGCCACGAAAGCTCCACAGACTGAACGCATCCATACTGCACAAAATCGGCAATAAAATTGCAGCAGCAAGACGCGGATCGATCATTAGCGATAACAGCGGTACGGCGAGCGTGCCAAAGCCGCCGCCAAAACCACCTTTGGACATGCCGACTAAAATCACTACAGGAATGGCGAGCAGGTAAAACGAGAAATCACTGATCATAGGAGGGCTGCGCAAGCTGATTGACTAAAGACCTTGGCAGCATGATGAAATTGAACAGATTTATCCAGCGCTATCCCTGCGCCAGAACAAAAAATTATTGGCTCATACTTCTCTCTTCACACTATTCGAGAGTGACGGGATAGTAGTCATATTCGCAATAGCCGGAATTGGAATCGCAGACTTCGATAAACATGTACACTTTTTGCGGAATTTGATCAATCAGCGGATAAATATCCGTCTCATGCACAAAGCCATCACAGGACATATAAAAATCATTTGCATATTCACATACCCAATTGCCCGATTGATCGCAAGCGCGCCCCGCCCCGCACCACTGCGAATGAATTAACAAACTGCCATTAATGGTCGCTCTATCGTTAATTCTCAGGGATACCCGATAGTCTTCCAAGCTATTCACATCCCAGAAAATTTTGTAGCGACCATCGTTAATGAATGGATTAAATGCGAGCGCAGGATGCTGAGGCGTAGCTGTGTCGGTGTTATAACTATCGACAATATCGAACGCATACAATTCAGGAACATAGTCTTCATGGGGATCATCAACCGCAACAGTGTCACTGCCACAGCCTGACAAGAAAAAAGAAAGGGAAAACAAAATTGCAGCGGGCAGGATTTTTATCATGGCACAACTCCGATGAAGTAGTCGAAGTTGATACTAGGGCTGAACCACTGAATCCTGCCTGAACAATTGAGACCCCAAAAAGTTAATGCCGTAAATGCAATTGCGGTTTTAAATTCACCGAGCCATCCTCCTCCAGCTGTGCATGCTGGGTTGATTCTGAATTAGCAACCATCACTATCGGCTGCATAAACAATGGTCGACGTACAAACCACAGATGCCAACCAAAACTCTCCAGGCTATGCAAAGCGAGCAACTGGGATTCATTAAGGTAGCGTCCGAGATCGATAGGGACTGCTTTCTGGACACCGCGCCGATTATCAACAACGTGCTGTAAACGCTCGGCGAGAGTGGATTTGGGGGGTAATTTTGATGTTCCAGATTCCGGCATGTTGCAACTCCCTTAACCAATTAACTAACCCTGTAGCAATTATCAAAGTGATGCGTGATAGGATTCACATTAAGTGTCGCGAGAATAATCAATATTGTCAAAAACCGTGTTGGAATATCCAGATGGGCTATCAGCATGCTTTTACATATTTGATATGCACAAAACACCCCACTAACCGCTAGAATCAGCTCCACTATAAGAACGCTAACTCGGTCGCTTCACTCACTCCAGAACAGGGTTTACTCCATGATCCACACTTATTTAAACCACCCGGTCATCAAAAGACTTTTATTCATCACCAGCTTTTGTGTAAGCACCACTGTAATAACCAATAGCGCGATGGCAGATAGCTCAGAAACGGAACGAGTCAGTAAAAAAATAGCGCAGTTGCGCATCGCCATGATCGATGGTGACGAAAAGGCACTGAAAGAACTCTCATCACCGCAGCTAAGTTATGGCCATTCCGGCGGCCAGATTGAAGATCAAAAAGCCTTTATTGAAAAAATTGCCAGCGGCAAATCCGATTTCGTCACAATGGAATTGACCGACCAAACCATCAGTATTTCAGGTGATGTTGCCCTGGTGCGACACAACCTGAGTGCAGACATAAAAGACGGCGGTGTACCCAACACCATTCATTTGGGTGTATTACTGGTGTGGCAAAAACAAGCCGGCGATTGGAAACTACTCGCGCGCCAGGCATTTAAATATCCACCGAAAATTCAATAAATAATCCAGAGAAAATGCTATGAAACTTTACGGCAGCTACACATCGCCTTTTGTTCGCCATGTGCGCATGGTGTTATTAGAAACAGTACAGCCCTGTGAATTTGTCGAGACCGACCAAGCAGGCAGCACGGCAAAGTCGCCCACGCAGCGAGTGCCTTTTCTTGAGGATGGCGATGTATTTTTAACTGACTCTGCGTCGATCACCAAATACCTGCGTGAAAAAGCCGGACAGGAATACTGCAAAACTGCGAAAGAGTTGGATGATGTGTGTTTGGTCAACACACTCATGGATGCAACGGTAAATTTATTTTTTATCAAGCGCGATGGAGTAGATATTACTGGCATACCTTACTTACAACGCCAGGCAGCACGCATCCAAACAACGCTTGCGGAATTAAATCAACAACAATGGCCAACAACCACCCCCTATAACGATGCACAAATCCGCCTCGCCTGTTTTATCGGCTGGGCAAAACTGCGCAACCAGATTGATTTCTCCAGCTATAACAATTTGGAAAAATTTTATGTGGGCGCCCTCAGCTATCCTCACTTTATCGCGACACAACCGCCGCAAGGTTAAAACAATTCTGAAATTTTCAAGTGAATAGCAAGATACCGCATCCATCACTAGCGGGTTAGTTATCCAAACACCCGCTTCGCCCAAACCCCCAGACCCGCCGCCACGCTGCCAAAGTGATCACCATCGACAATCGCGATTTCCTCGCCGAATAATTCGCGGATGAGGCTGCGAATTAACGGCGATTTGGCGCTGCCGCCAGTGATGTAGACGATATGCGGTTCTATACCCGCCTGTTGGGTTGCCTCACTGATCAATGCGGTGATTTTTTGCAGGAGTTGTGCGCTGGCTTCAGCGTAATCGCCTGCACTGCATTCAGGCGCTAAATTTGGCTCAATAAAATCCAATGGGAAACGATGCTGTGCTTGTGACGAAAGCGCTATCTTCCCCAGTTCCGCTTCACGCACTACGGCAAAATTATGTTTTCCTTCGCGCATTTTTATAAAGCGCTCCAGTAATTCCAACTCATGGGTTTCACGCGTTAATCGCTCCAACAGGAGTTTGGTTTTGAGATCATAAAATTCCGTTTGCGCGCCTATATCATTAATCGCCATCGCATTCACAAAGGGCATCAGCGGCATGGGCAAACCGGTTTTCAGGGGCGATGACATACCAAAGTGTGGCATCAAAATTTTTTGCGCGAGTTGGATATCAAAATCATTGCCGCCAATACGCTCACCGGTATGGCCAAGAAAATCCTGCGCGCGATCCAATTGCTGAATATGTTGCGGCCCCATCAACACCATGGAGCAGTCGGTAGTACCACCGCCCACATCTACCACTAACACGGTTTTGTTTTCCGTCAAGCGCGTTTCAAAATCAAAGCCGGCCGCGAGCGGTTCAAACAAAAATTCGATATCGGTAAAGCCGACACGCTTGCCCGCGGCAGCCAAAATAGTTTGCGCTTGCTGGTTACTTTCCAGCGCGTTGATACCCTGAAAATTTACCGGGCGACCAATTACCACCTGGGTGATATTTGCTTGTAAATGCTGTTCAGCACGATTTTTAATATTGAGCATCATAGCCGCAACAACATCTTCAAAAAAATCGACCGACTGCTGGCGCAAGCCGCTTGCGCCTAAAAAAGACTTGGGCGATTTAATAAAATAGCCTTCACCCGGCGCACTAATATAATGCGCTATGGCTTCACTGCCGAAAAAAATACCCTCGCCCACCTGATCGAGATCATGCTCGATTTTTCCCGCGCGCGCCTGGCTTAACAGTGCCGCGCGGCTCTGGGCATAGCTGCGTTTGTCACTGTCATCCGTCAATTGCGCTGCAATCAACTCGGCGATAAATGAGCGCTCCAGCGCATAGAGGGTAGATGGCACAAACGCATCGCCACCGTAGAGTGGAATTAATTGCGCCGCGCCATTATCGATAAATGACATAGCGCAATTGGACGTACCGTAATCAAAGCCAACAAACATAAATCAATTCCAACAACTGCAGAGATAAAATAATATTCACCAAAACCTATTCTGCTGATAAATAACGGCGCTCAAGATGGGCTTTAAAATAACGTGCATTCAGGGGTTCACCGGTAGCGGCAGTCATCAACTCATCCGTCGATAACAAACTCCCCTTGGCCCAAATATTATCCTTGAGCCACTGGAACAATTCACTCAAATTACCCGCAGCGATTTTCTCCCGCAGCTGCGGAATAGCACGATCTGCCGCAGCAAATTCTTGTGCAGCATACATTGCGCCCAATGTGTAGGATGGAAAATAACCGAAAGAGCCCCCTGCCCAATGAATATCTTGCATACAGCCATTGCGATAATTGCCTTCAGTTGATAACCCCAAATAAGCCTGCATTTTTTCATTCCAGAGCGCAGGAATATCATCAACTTCGATATCACCCTCAATCAATGCCCGTTCAATTTCGTAGCGCAAAATCACATGGGCAGGATACGTCAGCTCGTCGGCATCCACGCGGATAAAATCGCGTTTCATTCGTGTATTGACTGCATAGAGATTAGCTTCAGTAAACGCAGCATCCTGCTCGCGCCCGAGCAATTTTGCAGCCATAGGTGCCAGCAGTTTGGTGAACTCCGGCGAACGCGCCAATTGCATTTCAAAAAATAAACTTTGCGATTCGTGCACACCCATCGAACGCGCCTCACCCACCGGTAACCCAGCCCACTGCTGCGGCAAATTTTGTTCATAGCGCGCGTGACCAGTTTCGTGGATCACACCAAACAGCGCTTTCATAAAATCACTTTCATCGTAGCGCGTGGTAATGCGCACATCGGTGGGCACGCCGCCGCAAAACGGATGCGCACTCACATCCAAACGGCCGTGGGTAAAATCAAAGCCGAGCAATTGCATGGCCGCCAAACCCAATTCTTTTTGCTGAGCAATCGCAAAAGGCCCCTGCGGCATTATGAACGTTTTGCGCGCTTGAATATCCGCCGCGCGCTGGATAAATTCCGGCAGCCAGGTTTTTACCTCACCGAACAACACATCCAATTTTTCACAGTTCATGCCCGGCTCATAAAGATCCAGCATCGCATCGTAGCGGCTCAATGCTGTCCCTGCTGCGCGAATTTTCGCCTCTTCTCGCGCTAATTCCACTACTTTTGACAGATTGGTTTTAAAACCTTGCCAATCATTATTTTTGCGCTGTTCGCGCCATGCATGCTCGCAAGTCGAATTAGCGAGCGATTGCACCATCACCAAGTCTTCCGGCAATTGATTTGCCTGCTGCCAGCGGCGCTTGATTGCAGCGAGGCTCACGGCTTGTTGTGCATCCAGCGTTTCCGTTTCTGCAGCCGCAATCCAATCCGCCAATTGCGGAGCAGTGGTGAGTTGGTGAATCAATACCGACAATTCCGCCATAGCCGCACCGCGTGCGTCATTGCCGCCGTCGGGCATCACCGCGGCCTGATCCCAGGAACAGATGGCATCGAGGTGGTTGAAATGGGAAATTTTTAAAAAGTGTTGCTGCAATTGTTGATATGACATAAAAACACTCTCATTCAGATAAATATTGGCAAGTAAAAAATACGCCCCCGCAATTTAATCGCCATTAGATCAATTCAGCGATTTATTTGCACGCAATCGTTCCGCCATCACATCAATAAAGCTGCGAATTTTTGTCGCGGCATAACGGTCTTCGCGATGCAAAATTTGCATTTCGGTGAATCTATCGATGGATTATTCCAGTTTTGAAAACAAATAATTAATAGATGTGAGTATCCTTCACCTTGAAGGTAGTTGGCAATATAGAGCCCAGGATTTGCTATCGACCACCCGAGGCATTTAGCCATACCACGCGCATTTTCTGATATCACCTTCACACCAAGCGTTAAGGCCACACAGGAACAATAGGGCACCCGTGAAGGCAATCGCAATTTTGAATTGGCGGATGAACGCATCAGTATGATACTCATGGAGTATCCAAGACGCAGTCGGTTAAAACCTTGGGGACGCGCGCGTATCGTGCATGAGAGCGAACAGCCGGAGATTATTGCTGCGCTGGAAGATCCCGCTTATCGCGCCCGTATCGAGCGCGCAATGGTGATCACTATCGAAGCATTTGATTGGAACTGTCCGCAACACATTACTCCGCGTTTTAGTGAGGATGAAATACGCGCGTATGTGGAACCCATTGTTGCTGAGAATGAAAATTTAAAAGCACAATTGCAAATGTTGCTAAAAAACCAACCCACAAATTAATCAGTAAATGAAAAAAGGAAAGACAACCCATGCTGACACTTTATGAATTTGGCCTATCCGGCAACTGCCACAAGGTTCGCCTGTTGCTATCGCTGTTGGGTTTGCAATACCAAAGCCAGTTGCTGAACAGTGCTGCACGCGAACACAAAAGCGACGATTTTTTAAGCTTGAATCCTTTTGGACAAACGCCAGTTTTAACCGATGGCGATACGGTTGTGCGCGATAGCCAAGCAATTTTAGTGTACCTCGCGCGCACTTATGGTGCTGATGACTGGTTTCCACAAGATCCAGCGAAGGCAGCCGAAGTGATGAGCTGGCTTTCAACCGCTGCCAATGAAGTGGCGCGCGGCCCCAATGCAATGCGCCTGCATCACAAATTTGGCCGCGCCATAAATATGGACGAAGCAACGCAAATTACCGCTCAACTATTATCGGTATTAAATTTGCATTTGCAGTCACATCAGTGGCTCGCCAATAACACACTGACGATTGCCGATATTGCAGTCTATCCCTATATCGCATTAGTCAATGAAGGCAAGTTTGATATTGCACCTTATGTGTATGTGCAAAGCTGGATGAAGCGAATAGAACAGCTGGCCGGATATATCAGCATGCCCGGCATCCAACATTTTGCAGAATAGTCGTTTTAATTTTCTTGTAGAGGTAATTACGCATGACTGAATCACGCCCACCATTACCACCCTTCACCCGCGCAACTGCAATCCAGAAAGTGCGCGCCGCCGAAGATGGCTGGAACAATCGCGACCCACACAAAGTATCACTCGCTTACACAGTTGACAGCCAATGGCGCAATCGCCATGAATTCCCTAAAGGCCGTGCGGAGATTGTGGAATTTTTAACGCGCAAATGGACGAAAGAAAAAGAATATCGATTAATTAAAGAGCTGTGGGCTTGCGAAGGTAACCGCATCGCCGTGCGCTTTGCCTACGAATGGCACGACGATGCAGGCCAGTGGTTTCGCTCCTACGGCAATGAAAATTGGGAATTTGATGAAAACGGCTTGATGCAAAAACGTTACGCCAGTATTAACGATTTACCAATTACCGAAAGCGAGCGGAAATTTCATTGGCCACAAGGCCGCCGCCCCGATGATCACCCAAGCTTGAGTGATTTAGGATTGTAGAGAACAAGTTTGAAATAGAAAAATGCCGCAACCAGTGCGGCATTTTTTTAAGCTGGACAATTGGCAGTCAACAACTGTTTATTTAACGACTGAGCCAAACACGTCAAAGTAAGTAGGGAAAGTTTTGGCAGTACATTTCGGATCATTAATCCGCACTGGCACGCCACCAAAAGTCGCGAGCGAAAAACACATCGCCATGCGGTGATCGTCGTAAGTATCAATCGCCGCATTCGGAATTAAATTTTTCACCGGAGTAATGCGCAACCAATCCTCACCTTCTTCCACTATCGCACCGAGCTTGCGCAACTCAGTCGCCATCGCCGAAATACGATCTGTTTCTTTCACACGCCAGCTGGCGATATTGGTCAAGCGCGATGGGCCATCGCAAAAGAGCGCAACCACAGCAAGGGTCATGGCCGCATCGGGGATGTGGTTGAAATCGCGATCAAAGGCTTTAAGAGGCAGGGATGGCGCTGTAGCTTCAATCCAGTTTTCGCCCTTGGTAATGGTCACTCCGATTTCTGCGAGCGCATCGGCAGACGCCACATCGCCCTGGATACTCTTTGCGCCTACACCTTGCACGCGCAACGGGCCAGCACCTAAAGCACCCGCAGCGAGGAAATAAGACGCAGAAGACGCATCGCCTTCCACATACACAGTCGCAGGGCTGGCA
>NZ_JBRFPI010000071.1:0-14683 GCF_053579595.1 Cellvibrio sp. | reverse complement strand
TATAAAGATTCGAATCGTTTCCGTTTGTACTACGGTGCAGATAACAAGCGCGGCCCCAAAGGTAACTTGGGCACACACTCCGATGCCGATGTCACACGCATGCTGGAGCATATGGAAAAAGTGTACGACTATTTTGTACGCGACCGAGGCTTTAAATCCCCCGCACAATCTATTCACGCCAACCGCCCCGGTTCATTCAAAATCAACGTCTATTCGGTGACGGATATCGATGCGGGTGGCTTTATGGGTTACAACGGCACCGCGGGGTTAAGTTATCTGGTGATGCGCAGCAACTTGCTCAATGTCGATAGTATTTCCACGCACGAATTTGGTCATGGAATTACACTCGCTGAAGCTATCTGGATCGATAAAGCGCGCACGGGTGCATGGTGGGAAACAACGGCTGAATGGTTTGCGGATACTTATATGAGCCCGATCACCAACAGCACCAACTTCGATGTCAATTCACTGCATGCCGCATCGAATCTAACCATCGTGCACAAAGATAATTTGTATCAAGCATGGCCGTTCCTGAATTATCTTTCCAACAACCCCGACAATTACGCCAACCTCGGCCGCGATGCGGTGCGCAATTTAATTCGCGCGCATCAAGGTCAGGAAACACCCCTGCACAGTTTGGCGCGCTTGGTGCAACCAACCTCAATCAAAACCTTGGTTGGCCGCTACCGCGCGCGTATCGCTTACGGTGATATTGGCCATCCGTTAGTAAAACAAAAAGTGCTCGCTGCACAACGCGATGCGAGTTTCCGCACGCGCGCCTATCGCAATCTGGAATCTATCGGCAGCAATATGTATCGCGTACTGGAAGCGCGCAAACCGCAATTCACCGGCAGCAATATTATTCCGCTGACTGCGACGGGGAGCGGTGAAATCAATATCCAGGTTACTAACCTGGGTAACGGTTTGAGCGATAGCAATTTCACTGCGATTGTTGCGATCAAAGCAACCAACAACAGCGTTCGCTACGTCGATCTCGCCAACGGTACAGGCAGCTTCCAATTAGCATCGGGTGAGGAGGCCAGCTTGGTGGTGACCAATACGCCGGACTCGCTCTACTTGTACAACGCCTTTGAAAGCACCAGTACCAATCCTGAATCGATTGGACTGAATTACCAAGTGCAGATTTTGGGTGCAAGGCCGAGGGATTAACGGATAGAAAATTTGCTAGCGTCATTGCGACGCTAGCAATAAAAATTTATTTATCTGCAGAGCTATAAAATTATCTGCATATATATTCACTATTACGAATAGGAAATTTTATGCGTATTTACCCAATAACGCGCCACCCAACCAGGCGCACGTCATTCGCGACTATGTTGGCACTAAGTTTAATGACGGCATCTACCGCGAATATCGCTAACGCCGCCTGTATCTACACTGTTACCAATTCATGGGGTTCCGGATTTACCGCTGCCATCCGCATTACCAATGACACAGCTGCAACTGTCAATAATTGGCAAGTCAGTTGGTCTTATGCCAACAACAAAGTGAGCAATTCATGGAACGCCGTAGTTAGCGGTAATTACACAGCGACTAATATTGGTTGGAACGGAACCATTCGCCCCGGGCAATCGGTAGAGTTTGGTTTGCAAGGTACCACTAACGGCGGCGCAATTGAAAAGCCACAACTACAAGGTACTCTTTGCGCAAATACGAATACCAGTGCGTCCAGCCAATCATCAAACAGTGTCAGCAGTCTGGTGCGCAGCTCAAGCAGTGTCAGCCGTGTTAGCAGTTCACGCGCAGCACTCAGCAGCAGCGCCAGCAGTTCCTCGTTGAGCATCATTCCCACCACAACCAATATCGCAACACTCGCAACGGCAACAACCTCTTATGTATCGCCGTGGGAAACCTTGAGCGCAGTGAATGACAACAGCACGCCAGCGAATTCTAATGATAAAAGCAAAGGCGCTTACGGCAATTGGAATAATCCTAATTCGATTCAATGGGTGCAGTACGATTGGCCGCAAAATTACAGCCTGACCGCAACGCAAATTTATTGGTTCGATGACAACGGCGGCGTGCTTACGCCCACACGCGCTTACGTGGAATATTGGAGCGGCAGTAATTGGGTGAGTGCGGGCGATGTACCGCTGGCGAAAAATGCGTTTAATCATTTGCCATTGAACGGTGTAGTCACTAATCGCATTCGCGTGTCCATGCTGAACAACGTGCAATCCACCGGCTTGTTGGAGTGGCGCGTCGCCGGTACTGCAATTGGTCAGCCTGCCTCATCGTCATCCAGTTCACGCAGCAGCATCGCGAGTTCGGCGAGCAGCTCATCGGCATCGGGTAATTGCACCGGTCCGTTAGCAGGCACCAAAGGGACCAACCCATTATTGCCGGCCATTTTTACCGCAGACCCTGCGCCTCTCGTACACAACTGCACTTTTTATATTGCTGCAGGTCACGATGAAGGCACTACCGGATTCTTCTTGCGCGATTGGTATGTGCTGTCATCGACCGATATGGTGAACTGGACCGACAATGGTGCACCGGTAATGTCACTCGGCACATTTACCTGGGCCGATTCCAATGCATGGGCAGGCCAAATGGTGCAACGCGCGGGCAAATTTTATTGGTATGTTCCGGTGAATAAACGCGGTGGCGGAATGGCGATTGGCGTTGCTGTTGCAAACAGCCCGCTCGGCCCATTTAAAGATGCAATTGGCGCACCCTTGGTGGATGACACAATTGAAATGAAAGCGTTCAACTACACCGACGCAGGCCAAACGGTTTACACCATCGACCCAACGGTATTTGTGGATGACGATGGCCAAGCCTATCTGACCTACGGCGGTTTCTGGCGCATGGTCACAGTCGCATTGAACGAGAATATGATTTCACTCAAAGGCGCAATGATTGAACGCACGCCGCGCGACTTTTTTGAAGCGCCCTATCTAACCAAACGCAACGGTATTTATTACATGGTGTACGCCGCTGGTGCCAATCCGGCAACCATCGACTATGCGACAAGCACCAGCCCGACAGGGCCATGGACTTATCGCGGCAGAATCATGGAAAAATTGCCCGCACTTGCGGGGCAAGATGCACCGACAAGCCATCCGGCAATAGCAGAATTTGCGGGCCAGTGGTATCTGGTGTATCACATCAGCAATGGCAAAGGTGGAGGCACCTATCGCCGGCAAGTCGCGGTGGATAAATTAACATTTAATGCCGACGGCACCATCAAGTTGGTTACACCGTCAGCGGGAATGTCGTTCTGAGTTAAATAAACGTGATATAAATAAAAACGGCGCAAGTGAAAGCTTGCGCCGTTTTTATTTGCTGTTATTTTCTAGTAGCTTGCTGAAATACTCTCTACCAAACCCGGCGAGACTATGGGGTTTGATGCGTTAAAGTATTGGTCGCATGTGAAGAAGTAAAAAAATCCCACATCACATCATTAGCCGAAATCACCTGCGATGGCGATTCACTCCCACGCGGTTTTGTTCCACCCGGCCATGAATGTCCGCCGGTGTCAGTCACGCACAATTGCACAGCTACACCGCCTTTGCATTGCGCATATTTTTCACAATAGGCTCCCGGTTTTTCCAATGTCTGTAGTGGCGTTGATTGACAATGATTCTGTGTGACCCATTTTTTTACGCTGTCAGGAACTGAAATAAAATCAGTGACTTTAGATTCATCCCTGAATTTTTTTCCTGCACCGCCATTAAAAAGTACACGGTCGTCGTTTGTAGCGTGGATATGCAAAATAGAGACGGGCTTGCGCGGCTGGCAATCAATTGTATTGTCAGTTCCGGCGACTGCCGCAATCGCGGTAATAGTATCGGACATTTCGCAGGCCAGACGATACGACATCATTCCACCATTAGACATTCCCGTTGCAAAAATCATTTGCCGATTGATATTCAATTCACGCGTCAGGCTTGCAATCATTTTTCTAACGAACCCGACCTCATCGATATTGTTATCGCGCGCACTGGCGCAGCAGGCACCGGCATTCCAGGTGGCAAACTTACCGGATTTAAATTTGCTGTAGCCATTCGGAAACACCACCACAAATCCTTCGGCGTCTGATTTTGAAATCAAACCGTAGTATTCATCCTTGGCCATATAATCCATATCGCCACCACCGCCGTGAAACGCCAACACCAGCGGCGCAGATTTGGACGCTTGATATTGTTTGGGAACATGGATGCGATAAGAGCGCGCGAGACCATCGTGTTGCAGCGAGCGAGTGTAGTCGCCTGGTTTTTGGATTTTTAATGCCCCGGCAGAATCAATCTCATTATCCTGCTGACCCTCGCGCCGCTCCACCACTCGCTGTTTAATACGATCGCGCAAAGACCCGTCTGCCTGCTCATCCTGAGCAATCGCCAGCGGTGGCGACAACAGACAACACACTGCACAAAGTGCTGCAATACTGATAGCAAAGGAACCTTTCAACATGGATAAGGTATTCATTCCGGCACCCTTCGTTGATGTTTAAAAGCTTCTTTTTACCACCGCATGATTAACTGAAACTGACCAGACAGCTCACACTTTGAGTTCAGTAGTTGGTTTTTTTGCTACCAAATCTGGCCGCAATAAAAACACACAGAAAAACGACAATAAAGTGTGGCGACCAACCAATGAAATTGGCAACAGAAACGTATTTCAATGTCGGCAGCGCTAGTAGGGATGCCAGGGAGATAATTACGTCAGCAGCAACAAAACCAATTGCTAAATACAACCAATCAAATGATTTGGTTCTTGAAATTAGATAGATAGCCAAGGCCGACAAAATTCCAACTCCAAGTAATTGAACAACTAGCAAATCCCACATAAACATCACAGGAAAGCGCACCGAGTTTTCTGCAGCCCAATTAGCAATCGAGCCAGGCAGAACAATTGCCGCTGTATGACCGAGAATAAAAAACGCCGAAATATGATAAACAACTGCACCCAACACAGAACCAGCGAGAAAGCTTTTAATCTTTATGCTCATGAAGACCTCCGCTTCGATTAAAATTAATTCAGTTCAGAAACAATCTCATCAAAAACAATCTGACATCTTGGCTTTAAAGCGTCTATTTCGCTATTAAATACATTCAACGGATTTCCTTCGTCATAACAAGATTCTTCTTCAAGAAGATATCCAAATAGCACCTCCGGAACTTTTAAATCCTCCCCCATTGCCTCTCTGGAAGTCCAATCTATAAATTGCTTAATGGATTCATCGGATGTGAAGTCCAAGGTAGTTAATTTGATGGCAAACCGTTCCAAAAAACTGAACTTCCTGGTTTTAGGGAAAACATATGAATCCAGATTTTCACAATAGGTAGGGCCTTTCAGCGATAGCTCAATTAGCGAATCATCAAAACCACCTTCAGCCTTTAGTATTTGTGTGTCAGCCCATGCTATTACTTCTGCATCCGTAAAATAGCCTTCCTTCCATAATGCCATGACTGTAGAGATTTTTTTCATATCATGCCTTGCAAATCAAAACTTGTAGCCAACAGACAACTCCAAATTAGCGCTATAGCCTTCCTCGAAATACTTCAGATTAGAGTTTGTATATTCTTTTTCAAATTCGCCAATCGAAAGCCCTGTTGATGCATTCCAGCCTGACTCCCACAGCCAAATATATCCAACCCCTACCCCATAGCTCTCGCGCTCATATTCATCAAACAGTATTCCTTCTTCATAATCGTCGTAACTATTATCGGTTAAATTATTCCAATAAACCCCATAGAATAAAGAATCTTCGTTTTCATACTGATAACGTTTTACAGAAACTGAAACCGGAAAACCAACACCAAGACTCCACTTACCTTTCTGTACTTCAAAGCCTAAAATACCGGTATAAGGTGAGGCACCTAACTTTCCGTTGAACATATACTCACTACTACTTTCTTCTGCCAACAATCCAGAGGAAATCAGTGACAAACACATAACCATTATTTTTTTCATTTTAAGATTCCTTATTTAATTCTTTTCTGGAGGCACATAACCCTCCGCCTCATCCACTTTCTCACCAGACAAAAACTTTTCCATTTGCTCGGTGAGATAAACTTTTGTGCCCATGTCCATTACGTTCAAACGTTTTTCGTTGATCAGTAATGTCTGGTGGGCCATCCATTCTTGCCAGGCTTTTTTGGAGATGTTGTTGAATAAATCCAAACCCTTGGCACCAGGATAAGGGGGCATATCCAGGCCTTCCAGTTCTTGTTGGTATTTTCGACAAAAAACCATACGGCTCATATTGTTCTCACTTACGTTTAGATGATGTAGTGTTGCGTTTAGGTGCAGCGATTTTTTTAGCAGTTGTTTTTGCTACTGCTGTAGTCGCCCGCGGATCTAATTGCGCGAGTTTTTCCAATAATTTTTTTACGGGTGCTGCCAAGCCTAAGGCATCAGGCTGATGGGGATTGTACCAGTGGGTGGTGGCTTCACCGATAGCGCGCGGTGATTTTGCGAGTTGGATTAATACCGGTGTGATATCCAAATGGTAATGACTGAAGGTGTGGCGGTAGCTGTTCCACTCTTCCAGCTCGATGACTTTGCCGTAATGGTCTTCAGCGTATTCTTTTGCATCGGCATCAATCGCTAATTCAGGAAAACTCCACAGCCCGCCCCAAATTCCCTGTGCGGGGCGCTGTTGCAATAATAAATCGCCCGCGGGATTGCGCAGCATTAATAATTGCACGGATTTTTCTGGCAGCGTTTTTTTCGGTTTTTTCCCGGGATAATCTTTCGGGTTGCCTTGCGCGTAGGCGATGCATCCATCACTCAGAGGACAAACTTCGCATTTGGGTTTGCTGCGTGTGCATAGCGTTGCGCCCATATCCATCATCGCTTGGGTGTAATGATTCGCGCGGGTTTTGGGTGTGTAGGTTTCAGCGATTTCCCACAGCTGTTTCGCCACATCCAATTGCGCAGGCCAACCTTCCACGGCGTGGTAGCGTGCGAGCACACGTTTGACGTTACCATCCAAAATCGCAGCGCGTTTTTGAAAAGCGATGCTGACAATTGCACCGGCAGTGGAGCGGCCTATACCAGGCAACTCCGCCAGAGCTTCCACGGTTGCAGGAAATTCACCGCCGTATTGATTCACTACTGTTTGTGCACACTTGTGCAGATTGCGCGCACGTGCGTAGTAACCCAAGCCAGTCCATAAATGCAGCACTTCATCAATCGGCGCAGCGGCGAGCGATTGCACAGATGGGAACTGGGCGATAAAACGCTCGAAATAGGGAATCACCGTCGTGACCTGGGTTTGCTGCAACATGATTTCTGACAACCACACCCGATAAGCGCTTATGTCTTGTTGCCAAGGCAGGTGTTTGCGCCCGTGTTTATCAAACCATTTGAGCACTTGCCCTGAAAATGAAACCGCCATAAATTCGCCAATAAATTCCAATAACTAACCGCTAAGCCAATGGCTAACAACCAACCAAATGGCTAACAACTAAAAAGTCCCCTACAATTCGTTGCAAAATAACGCGCCATTTCCCAATCAGCATCATCAGGGCGGGACATTACTACAACAGAACGAATGGAATAATAAAAATGAACACAAGCTATGTAATTAGCCGCTGGCTATTGTTGAACATCGCCCTTGGATTTGCACTAGTGTTAAGCGCTTGCGGTGGAGGGGGCGGAAGCAGCGGAGGCGGAGGTGGTAGCAAATCGAGCGCTGTACCCGTTGTCGATTTCCTCGTGAGCGCCACAGCGGGATCGGGCGGAAGTATTACGCCGGCGAACCGCCGGGTGGTATCCGGCCAAACAACCTCTTTCACCCTGGCACCCAATGCGAACTATGACGTTGCTGGTGTATCTGGCTGTAATGGCAAGTTAGAAGGGAATACCTATACGACAGGCACAGTCACCCAAGACTGCACCATAGATGTCACATTTGCGCTGAAATCCTATCAATTAACAACACTGATTGAAGGTAGTGGCAGCATCACTCCAGCTACCCTTGCTGTACACCATGGGGATGAAGCACGTTTTAGTATTGCCGAAGCCGAAGGTCACAGTTTTAGCCTTGCCCAGGGTTGTGATGGTTACTTCGACTACACCCAGCGCGTGTATATCATCCCCTCGGTCACGCAAAGCTGCCAACTGAAAGCCAGTTTTCATGACTCAGCCTACGTTCACTTCGCCGATGCCGCGCTGGAGCAAAAGGTCCGCGACTCCTTGGGCGTCACCCACGGCGAACCGCTCAAACAAACCGAAGTGGATCAACTGCAAGAATTAAAAGCGTCCTTCAGCAACATCGAACGACTGGAAGGATTGGAGAAAGCCAGGAATTTGCGTACGGCGATGCTGGACTTCAATAAAATCACCAATATCAGCCCGCTGGCTGGGCTTTCACTCAGGAATTTGGCACTGTCCAGCAACCCCATCAAGACCTCCCAAATGGCTTTTTTGGCCGGCATGCCACTTGAAGGACTCTTTATGGATGAGACTAAGATCGATGATATTTCGATCCTCGCTACTAAGCCCCAACTAAACAACTTAAGTTTCCGTTACACGCAGGTGCGCGATCTCTCACCATTAACAGGCTTAAGCCAATTGGAAATATTGTCCGCCGACCGCACATCGGTTGTTGATCTTTCCCCCACACTAAACCTGCCCAAGTTATTTGCCCTGAGCGCAGGAGGTTGCCTAAAAACACAAGGCTTCTCCCGCGCACTGCAAATCAAGGAACAGCTGGAACAGCGCGGTGTGCTCGTATTCTTGGCGCCACCCAAAGAGTGGGTAAACCAAAACTGCCCCAAAACCGACGCTATCAATCAAGTGACTCTCGGTGGCGTTCTTGCAGATGGCGCCCTGGATCTCAACTGGCAAATCTCGGCCGACAACACCGGCCCCTGGTTATGCGAAATCCACTTTAATCTGGATAGCCAGCAGCCACGCATCCCCACCAAAATAATTGAAAACTGCCAAGCTCAGGATAGCCTTCGCCTGAGCGGCCTTAACCTCTACGAATATGAGCCCTATCTGGTGGTCGATTCAGGTCTGTATAACGATAGAAAAGTATCCGCACCGCTGAAACTAACCACTGCTAATAAACCGCAAACGGCGATCTTGCAGTCTTACGATTGGGCGCAAACCCTGTTGAAAACCAACCCGTTACTGGTTGCCGATAAAGCCGCCACCCTGCGCTTACATGTCACCGCGCAAACCAGTGTCGCACTCCCCAATGTACAAGTGTTTGCCGAACTCGCTGGCCAACGCGAAGCCGTTACCGTCACTCCACCAGCAGGACAACTGCCCACCAGCAAACGGCAGGGTGAACGCAACCAGAGCTTCTACAGCACAATCCCCGCACGACTCATGCAACCAGGGGTGAAATTTGAGGTGCTACTCAACAATATCCCGCAGTTGCAATTAACCCCGGCCTTCGCCCAAATAAAGGGGATCAACCTGATGTTGGTACCCATCCAACTGGGCGATAAAGTCAGCACATTGCCGGATGAGAATATGGTGCGAAGAAGTATCACCCGCTTTTGGCCGTTAAGTGAAGTCCATATCACTCAACGAGCGCCCTACCAAATAACAACACCAGCAGACCAGACAAATACCACCGCTATGTTGTACGAGCTTAACGATCTCAGAATCGTCGAAAACGGCGCGCCCTATTACTACGGCTATTTTGACCCCGCATTTAGCAATAACGATTTCTTTATCGGCGCCGGCTTCACTGGCGGGATGGTTGCTGTCGGTATTAATAGCGCAACTGAGTTAGATATGACACTCGCCCATGAAATGGGGCACAGCTTTGGACTGCAACACGCCCCCTGCGGCACATTCGCCAGTGTTGATAAAGAATACCCTTACGCTGGCGGCATCACCGGCAGCTACAGCACCGATCCCGACTACACCAGTATTTACGGGACGCAGATGAAAGATTTAATGGGTTATTGCGATGGCAAGCAGGTGTCAGATTACCACTACGAAAAAGCACAGGATTATTTGATTGGACAAGCAGGAAAAGCGCACGTCATTGATACCACACAGGTTGCCGCCGGCCTGCAAGCTCGCAAAATTAGCAGCGCCCGCACCAGCCTGTACATGCGCTTTGCAGTGGACGATGTTGATGAGCACGGGGCAACGGTGCGCGTTGCCCAGCAAATTGCCCTGCCACACATGCCCCGGTTGCCAGCAGACGATTCATATCGCGCCCAGGTAACCTTCACTGATGGCAGTGCGCAGACCATTCCAGTCACCCACTTGCTGCCAGACCACAGTGTGGTTGCCGGCAACTATCAACTCCAACTGGCGATCCCAACTCTGGGCCGGCAGCCCCTGCACTTGACGCTTTGGGAAAATGACAAACGCCTGTTCGATCATCCATTCAATACCGATGCCACCGAAAAAGGCGCCGCTTCCCGAAGTACCGTGAACAAGCCGACGAGCAATATGAATAGCGCACTGCAATACCGGAACAATGAAATTTGTGTAACGCGGGACACATCAGGCGCGCCCCATGCCAACCTGCTATGGCACCATTCCGAAGGTGTGATTGCACTTGCACTGAGTGAGACCGCGCGTCACTTCTGTCGCCCATTGGACCATCTGCCCAGCGGCAAGGCAGAGCTGCAAGCTTTTTGATGTCATGCTCACCCGCTGCCGGTTTAGCCAGCAGCGGGCGCCGATGACACCGCGGCCGACGCCTCAGATGAAGAAGTAGCCCCTTTGTTCAAACGCTGCTGCAATTTATCCAACAATTTATTTTTTTCTTTCTCGACCTTTTGTTTTAGCTCGTCTTTTTTCTCTTCATATTTTGCCCCGTGTTTTTCTTTTACTTTGTAAACAGCGTAGTCTTTGGTTAATTCAACCAGTAATTC
Source organism: Cellvibrio sp. (assembly GCF_053579595.1). Taxonomy (NCBI): domain Bacteria; kingdom Pseudomonadati; phylum Pseudomonadota; class Gammaproteobacteria; order Cellvibrionales; family Cellvibrionaceae; genus Cellvibrio; species Cellvibrio sp. The sequence continues at coordinate 3,857 of NZ_JBRFPI010000071.1, read as the reverse complement.
TTTGTCGGGACGGCAATCGCTGAGCGGATTGATTGCGCCAAAGGAACCTTTGCAACGGAGTAATTCCATTCCGCGCTCCAACCAGTATTGACTGCCAATACTGCAACCACCCGCACTGGTGGTTACTGCAACTTGCTCGGCAGTAATAGTGTCAGCTTTATCTTTGATTAACTTAAACGGCAGAAAAATATCGTATTCATCAGTAGCGAGATTAATTTTTCCGGTTGAACCCAATTGCAATTTTTCCACACCGGCTTTAAAGGTATCGATAGTAATAATTTCATCGCGCCATTTGATGCTGCCGGACAATTCATTCATTTCAGTGTATTCATTCCACACCTTCGTTGGGTCTTCTGTTTTATTGACCAAATTCACCAGCTTACAAAATTGCTGTTCTAAATTGATGGGTAGCAAACGCACCTGTGCGCCCGAAAAAGTGGCGTTACTGCGCAGGGATTTAAAAAGCTGATTGACCGAATTGCCTTGCGTGCTGCCGAGTGCACGCGCCTGCACGGCGCCCTGCAAACCAAACTTGGAATCCATTTCCATATCTTTTAATAAAGGCTCCAACTCCAAGCCCTCTACACCTGCGTCAAATTGCACTTGCGCCTGCTGGCCGCGTGCATCTAATTGCCCCTTGGCGGTGATAGCTCCGGCATAGGCTTGTGCGGTGAGGTTTTGTTCGATCATGCCGTTTTTGGCGAGTACTTTTAACGCGACGTTTTCCAATGCAATTTTATTGACGATGAGTTTTTTCAACGTAAGTTTGGCGTTGATATTTAAACCACGTAACGATTCCAATGGAAGCTGGGTATCTTCTGCTGGTGCAGCGGTAGTTTGTGCAGGCGCCTCGCTCGGGGGGGGCAAATAATCATCCACATTCATTTCATCGCCATCTAAGGCCAGCTTGAGTGCGCCAGTGGAAAAATCGGTAATGCCGATGCTGCCAGAAAAGTTCGTGTTATCCAGTACCAGTTTTAGATTTTCCAATTTCACTTTTTTAGCAGTGCCATCTACACCCGATGAAAATGCAACCTTGCTGAGCGCATCTTTATTAGCGGTATCCAAATCAATACCGAGCGCGGCCAGTAATTTTCGCGCATTCATTTCGGTGAGTTTTATATCACCTTTGTACGCCAATTCTTTTTGTAAATCGGTGATAACCAGTGCGTAATCGAACGCGAATTCAGCGGTATCGCCGCCGATAATTTCCGCCTGCAATTTGCCGTCCGCCAATTTGATATTGCTGATGGCGTCATCCACGCTAATCGTGTTTTTTAATGCAGCTTGCAACTCCAACTTGTCGGTGCCGGCTTGTGCCAACTCCATCACAAACGACAAATCCAGCGCAAAAGGTGCAGCGCGGGTATTTACATCGCTCATGGTGAGATTGATATCGCGTAGCGCAATGGTTTGTCCGCTCTGCGCATCGCTGTAATTCACTTTTGAATTGCTGAGGCTGATGTGCTGGATATCGAGTTTTAAATTAGTGTCGGCTGCCGGTTCTGGTTGGGTAGATTTGGCAGGTTGATCGGGTTTACTGAGCGCTTCCCAATTGCCTTTACCCTTGGCATCGACCTTGAGCGAAATCACCGCACCATCGACAGCGATGTGATCCACCTGAAAATCGCCGGAGAAGAGTGGCATCAGCGCCAACATCAAACTCGCTTGCTGGATTTCGGCGATGGGTTGGTCAGGCTCTTCCAGTGCGGCGACGCGCACCTCATTTACTGCCACACCCAAACTCGGCCACAAATCCCAACCCAGATCGCCGTTTATTTGCAGGGCGATGCCCTGGTCTTTGGCGATGGCTTCGATGCGCGGCTTAAAGCGGTTGGCATCGACCAAAAAAACCAGTGCCACAACAGCGAGCATTACCAACACCACCAGCACGGCGAGACTTTTAAGCAGAATTTTCATAATGACTTCCTCTGTGATGAATCGACCAACAAGCGACAGCAGGCATGGTCAGTTTCAGGCTTAGAGTGGAGTGTATGGACAAAGTGCCGGGAGAGCCAACCAAAACCGGCCGCAGGTCACAAAACAAAAGTAAACGATTTCGCGTATTTCAGTGCCACTTTTACTCGAACGCGGCACAGGTACTGCCACTTTGCAGCGCCGCCGCAACTGGGGTGCGCTCACCGACAGGATCCTTATGCTGGTAGGGCTGCGGCGAGTGTCATTGGATGACCACGCGGGCTTTTCGGTTTCGCTGTACCAAACCCTAATTCCGCCTCGCTGCACAACCACTCAGCTACTCAACCACCAATAACGAATAAAAGGTGATGCTATGAACTCTCCTCGTACGCTAATTTCACATCTAAAGGAATGGCTCTACGCTGGCTCAACCGCAGCCTGCATGGTCGCAACCTGCATCATTGCCAGCCCCAGCCATGCGCAGAGCAATGCGATCCCCGCCGGTGACCGTGTGTTAATGGGCGCATTTGTCGATCGCGATTGGACCGCTGCTCACCCCTGCGGCGACAAAATCACCCAGGATTGGGAATGGGCTGACAACAAACAGTGGTACGGCAATGCATCGCCCTATTTCGGCAAAATTTTCCCGGAAGTCTTTCGCCCGGACGGCAGCAAAAACTGGTATTACCTCTGGGAAGCCGAGGTAGACAAGATCAAAGCGCAAGGCCGCGTGCCTTATATCAACCTTGAATTCCACGGCGAATTGGCGCTGCACGACAACAGCAAATGCTGGTGGAAGTGGGATACCTCTAATCAACGGGTTGATCGCAACATCATCAAGGAAATTCTGGATGGCAAACATAACGACATCATCGACAACATCGCCCACGGCTTGAAAGCCGAGAAAGTGCCGGTAGTCATCGATCTTTTCCACGAAGCGAATGGTGCCTGGTACGACTGGAGCCCCTGTAAAAACCGCGAAACCTGGGCGCGTTTTAGAGATGCGTTCAAACATGTGGTAGATCGCTTCCGCGCAGTGGGTGCGACCAATGTGCAATTCGGCAATTCCATTTGGCCCAACTCGGATTGCTGGACCGACGCCGGCCCTCACGGCACGGGCGCAATAGTCGCTGACATGTATGTACCCGGCTATATGGATTGGATCGGCATTGATATTTACGGTGGTGCTGATGCCAGCTTCAAAAGCATCCTTAACCCTTGGTACAACCAATTAGCCGCAACCGGTCGCCCCATCGTGATTGGTGAGATGGCGGTTACCCCGGGTGCGCATAAAGCCCAGTGGATTCGCGATTTCGCCGACGCCTTTACCAGCGGACAGTATCCAAAACTGCGTGCCTTCAACTGGTTTGATATCGACAAGCAAGGCGAGGCCAACTGGCGCATCGACGCCGACGGCGCCGGCCCGGTGTTTGACGCCGCCATGAAACACCCCAAGATGACCGGCAGTTTCGGTACCTATGAACTTAAAAACAAAGCCAGTGGCAAGTGTCTGGATGTGCCCGCTGCATCTACTGCTAACGGAGCCAAGTTACAGGTATATACCTGCAATGGCACCAATGCGCAGACCTTCACCCTCGCTGATCTGACAGGTTACAAAATGGAATTGCGTGCACTCAACAGCGGCAAGTGTGTGGATGTTGCCGCTGCTGGCAACGCCGATGGCACTCTCGTACAACAGTACGATTGCAATGCCTCAGGCGCGCAAACCTGGACCATGAAGGTCATCACCTGGGCACCGCTGGAAGTGGAATTCGTCGCTGCTCACTCTGGCAAATGCCTCGATGTTGATATGGGCATAGGCCCTAAAGTGCACCAATGGTGGTGCACCGGCGGAGCCGCCCAACGCTTTGTATTAACCAAACGTTGATTCCCGTTTAGGGGGCGCAAGCCCCCTTTTTTTCACGTCTTTATTCCTCTAA
>NZ_JBRFPI010000070.1:0-14685 GCF_053579595.1 Cellvibrio sp. | reverse complement strand
GATTACCACCTCGCGCTACCCAAAGGTGCAATCGACCAGGGTGAAACCTTATTGGCGGCGGCCAACCGCGAACTGAAAGAAGAGGTGGGTTACGGCGCGCGCAAACTGCAATTCCTTAAACGCATCAATCTTTCGCCCGCTTATATGGAGCATGGGATTAATGTGGTGATTGCCTGGGATCTTTACCCTGAGCGACTGGTTGGTGATGAACCTGAACCTATCGAAGTGGTGCCCTATCCTTTATCGGAGTTGCTGCAACTGATTGCCCGCGCTGATGTGTGCGAGGGGCGCAGTATCGCGGCCCTGTTTATGGCACGCGAATGGTTGGCGGGTAATTACCAGGCACCCGAGCCAGTGTTGGATTTATCCTTAACACCGGAGGTCAAGTATGACTAATCATCCTATCAGCGCCGAGTTGATCGAACAGCTTGTCGATCTCAGCCGCCGCGCGGGTGCGGCAATAATGGCTATCTACAACAACAAAGACAGCTACAACATTGAACAAAAGACCGATGAATCGCCTCTGACAGCGGCCGATTTAGCGGCACACCGGTTGATTAGCGCTGAATTGCCGAAGTTGTTGCCGCTGCCGGTTATCTCGGAAGAGGGGGAAATCCCCGAGTTTGCCGACCGCAATTTATGGGAACACTATTGGTTGGTTGATCCCCTCGATGGCACCAAGGAATTTATCGCCGGCAATGGCCAGTTCACCGTCAATATTGCGCTGATACAGCGTGGCCGAGCACTTCTGGGTGTGGTTCATGTGCCAGCCACCGACGTCACCTACCTCGGAGTGCTGGATGCGCGCGATGCAAGTAGCATAGGTGCGTTCAAGTATATGCAGGGTGGCCATCGCAAACCCATAGCCGTGCGTCCGCTGCTGGAGCGATTTTCCGGGAAGCAACCTTTTACTGTATTGCTCAGCCATCGCCATAACACCCAGGCCACCGTCGATTTAATGGAGACAATTACTCACAATTGGCCGGGTGCGATAGAGACCACCAATGCCGGTAGTTCACTCAAGTTTTGTGTGATTGCCGAAGGGCTCGCGGATTTTTATCCGCGTTTGGCACCCACCTCGGAGTGGGATACCGCTGCGGCACAGGCCGTATTAGAAGCTGCAGGTGGGCAGGTCGTCTGTGCGACTCCCTCATTGCCAGCGCTGGTATATAACGCGTCTGAAGATTTGCTCAATCCACATTTTTATGCGCTAGGCGATAAAAACTTCTATTGGGAAAAACTGTTAGTAGCCGATGAGTTGGTTAATTAATCTTGTTCAACTCTGCTCGTTGCACCGGATAAGTGCAGCTGTAATCCCGCCGGTTTTATAACCAAAGTGCTAGTGGTTCGAGAAGAAAATATTCTAAGTTCAAGGTGGTTAATAGTTGTGCATCTGGGCTAGTCTTCAATAGCAGGGAGTGAAAATCTATACAGGCCTACACAAAATTTTCTCGAATCAAATAGTCCCCTGCAACACCTGCCATACTACGTTTGTTATTCAGTTCTTAGGGAGTGTTATTTATGAGACGACAAAGCAAAAATTTAAAGGCCGATTTTAATACCAGCCGTGCTGATTTAATGCGCGACAAACTGCTGCGTGAAATATCCGATTACGAACGCCAGCTGGCCGAATTGAAATTAAATGGCGCGCAGGTGAATTTCACCATGATCCAAACCTACAAAGAATTAATCAGTGCGCGCCAAGCTATGCTGAAGCGCTTGCCTGTGCATTACTAGCAGCTAATCAAGCGCTGCGACTTTTACCCCGTGGTGTAATGCTAAAGCGTGGATCATTAAACTCCTGTTGCAGATAAAGGGCTGTCGCCAAGTTGGGTTTAGCACACTGTTGTGCTAATTCATCATTGGCGGCGGCCTTAATTTTTTCAGCGGAAGTATTTTTTGTTGCTGTGTGTGTCAACATTCCCCTTGTGGGAATACGCAAAGGTTTATGTTGCAGCCAATCATTGGCATCGCTAAAGGGCATGGGGCGATGGATAAAATATCCCTGTACCTGATCGCAACCTAACTCGCGCAAACTACCGATCTGTTCAAACTCTTCCGCGCCCTCTGCGACTACCGCTAAACCCAATGCGTGGGCGATAGAGACTATGCCTTTGGTAATATCCCAGTCCACTTTATTACCCGGCAAATCGGCGACAAATGAACGGTCAATTTTAATAATATCCAGCGGCAAGCGTTTGATGTAAGTGAGCGATGCATAGCCGGTTCCAAAATCATCTACCGCCATACGCGCACCCAAATCGCGACAGCGCAGCATAATCCGTTTTGCGCGTTCCAAATCTTCCAGCATCGCCGTTTCAGTAATTTCAATAATTAAAGATTCACCAAAGCCCTGTTGTTGCTCGCATAGAATTTGCAATTCCACTAAAAAAGACGGATGCAAAAAATGGCGCGGTGAAATATTGATATGGATATCGGGCGTTAATGAATTTTTATTCCACAATCGCATTTGCCGCGCGGCTTCACGCAACACCCAGTTGCCTAAACGAAATTCCAAATCGCCGCGCCCGGATTCAAATGCCTGGATTAAAGGCCCGGCGCTAATCACTTCTCCATCCGGTTTGCACCAGCGCAACAGGGCTTCAAAACCCACCACGCTTAAATCCTGCAATTGGCAAATGGGTTGATACCACAATTGCAATTCGTTGCGCTCCAATGCACCTTCTACATCAACCACGGAAATTAACCGATTTTGTGGCTCTTCAGCTTTTACCGAGGCGCGTTGGAATCTATCGCCGCCCTGGCTTTTGGCGATATACATAGCGGCATCTGCTTTGCGCAGTAAATTAATTTCATCGACACCATCTTGCGGTGCCAGTACCACACCGATGCTGCCACTTAAGCGACCGCGTTTGCGACCCTTGCCATAGGGTACACGCAGTGCCTGCAAGAAACGTTTCGCGAGAGTATCTATATGAGATTCATCGCACTCGGCGATAATTAAAAATTCATCGCCACCCAAGCGGCCAATTTGATCGCCTTTGCGCACTACATCCGATAAACGCTGCGCTACATCACGCAGTAAAATATCACCGGTTTCGTGACCCCAATGATCATTGGCAGATTTAAGTCCGTCTACATCAATAAAAAATAATGCAAACGAGCGATTGTAGCGATGCAGTTTTTCGAGGCTGTCATCGACACAATTTAAAATGCCGCGCCGGTTTAATAATTTGGTTAGCGGATCAATGGTGGCAAGTGCGCGCAGCTGCGCTTCCAATTGTTCACGGTGGCAGGCCACCGCAATTTGGCTGGCTATACGCTCGGCGAGCGTGAGCAATTGTGGGGAAATATCAGCAACTGATTCGGTGTGCGCAAACCAGGAGGAGGCGAGTACACCCAGCACTTTATCGGAAGAGATTAGCGGAATGACCAGATTGGATTGCAATCCTGCGTCAACCAATTGCGCCATAGCATCGGGCGCGCTCGGGTAATGACGTGTGAAAATACTGGTTTTGCTCGTTAGTGCACGCCCGGAAATCCCGGTAGTGGATGAGAAGCGAAACCCTTTAAACGCATTGAGCAAATGCTGCTGCTCACCTTCGAACAATTTATATTCAAAGGTCTGTGTTTCTTCATCGAGCAAAATTAATGCAGTGCCATCGGCACCCAATAGATTGCGCACCGCAGCAGCAGCTTTTTTAAAGAAAATTTGAAAATCCGGTTCGAGCGTTAACGCATCCATGGCGGCCAACAGTGATGGCACCGCTGTGTGTAACAATAACGAATTTTTCATGGAGGTCTGCTCACAAAAACATCAAAAAAATACCTGGGTGAGGTAGGGCTTCAAAGAATTGCAATTAACTTGCCAGTGACATTTTTGTAAGCAGTTATTTACAAAGAGAGCGGGATTTTGTGGGTTAATATGACAATGTTTACTATTGAAGAATAATGAAGGCGCGACGCGATATAAATAATCACCAGATTACGACAAAAATCATTTTGGATGCATTTAATTGGTGCGGTGAGATTTATTCGCTGCACCAAACTGGGTGTTAAAAGGCTAATTACAGTGTAGCGTCGATTGACAACGCAGTTCATTATATACAACTATATATAACGAATTTATAACAGGGCCTCCACATGGCGGTAAGGCACATGAATAGAAAGAATGGTTTTTCTTGTAAGTGCAGGGGTGTGCTACAGCGAATAATGTGTGCGCCAGCATTGCTTTTGGTATTGATGTCAATGTTTCATGCGGGTGCAGCACAGGCTGGCGATATAAAAGTATCTGCTGCTGCAAGTCTTACTGATGTGCTGACAGAGTTAAGCCGCGCCTACGAAAAAACTCATACAGGGGTTGTGATCAGAACGTCTTTTGCTGGTTCATCAACCTTGGCAAAGCAAATCGAACATGGTGCACCTGCCGATATTTTTATTTCAGCCGATAAAGATTGGGCGGATTATTTGGAAAAACGCAGTTTATTAAATAAAACTACGCGTGCGGATTTATTAATCAATGAGTTGGTGTTGATTGCACCATTGAACCGCACCTTGTCTATCACTATGGCGCGCGATTTTGATCTGCTTGCCAGCTTCAGCGGAAAATTGTGTACTGGTGAACCCGCCTATGTGCCCGTGGGTAAATATGCCAAACAGGCGCTGACTTATTATGGATGGTGGTCGGCAATTCAACCGCGCCTGGTGGGAGCTGAAGATGTGCGCACTGCGCTGGCGTTTGTGGAGCGCGGCGAATGTGCCTTGGGTATTGTGTATAAAACCGATGCCTTGATGAGTAAAAAAGTCACTGTTGTCGCGAGCTTTCCAGCTCAAAGTCACTTGCCTATTGTGTATCCCGGTGGGTTAACCAAAAATGCGACCGCTGAAGCACAAGCGTTTTGGCAATTTTTGCAATCGGATACCGCAGCAGAAGTGTTTGTTCGTTACGGATTTGCGCTTGCACCAAACTCTCTTGATATGAATGTCCATGATACTCACTGATGCTGAATGGCAAGTGCTCTCCTTATCTGCCCAGGTTGGAATCTGCGCGACACTTCTGTGCGCGTTGCCCGGGATTTTTTTTGGTTGGTTGCTGGCACGCAAAGATTTTTTTGCCAAACCTGCACTGGAAGCCATTTTATTTATGCCAATGGTATTGCCGCCTACGGTGCCGGGTTATTTACTGTTGGTGGTATTTGGTTCCCAGGGGGTCGCAGGCCAGTGGTTAAAAAATAATTTCGGTATTGAATTGGCGTTTAATTGGAAGGGTGCTGTTTTGGCATCTGCGGTCATTGCGTTTCCGTTGATGGTACAGGCTGCAAAATTATCGGTGCAGATGATTGATCGGCGCCTTGAAGCGGCGGCCAGCACATTGGGCTCAAGCCCATTTAAGGTGTGGTGTAGCGTTACCTTGCCATTAATGTTGCCGGGTATTTTGATTGGATCCATTATGGTATTTAGCCGCTCGCTCGGCGAGTTCGGTGCGACCATTACGTTTGTCGGCAATATCGCTGGTGAAACTCGCACGCTACCCTTGGCGATTTATTCTGCAACACACCAGATCGATGGTGATGCGATGGCGTTACGTTTAATCGTGATTTGCCTTGCGCTCGCTTTTTTTTCGCTGCTCTTGAGCAATATCCTGACGCGCCGTGCGGAAAAATGGCTGGGAGTACACCGTGCTTGAGTTGAATTTTGAATTCAGGCGCGCTGATTTTTCACTGTCTGCTATGCAGGTTCTTGATACGCCTATCACTGGTATTTTGGGGGCGTCGGGCAGCGGTAAAAGTACTTTGCTGGCGCTGATTGCGGGCTTATTGAAACCGCAACAAGGTTTTATCAAACTGAATGGCCAGCCGCTGTGCGATAACCAAGCCAAAATTTGGGTGCCGCCGCATAAGCGCCATATAGGATTGGTTTTTCAGGATGGACAATTACTCCCGCATTTAACGGTGCGTAATAATTTGCTTTATGGTTACAACAATATTCTTGCTGCGCAGCGGCGTTTTCGTCTGGAGGTGATTGTCGAGTTATTGGAAATTGGCCATTTGTTGGAGCGTCGCCCCGGCAATTTATCGGGCGGAGAAAAACAGCGTGTGGCATTGGGGCGCGCCGTTTTATACTCGCCTGAATTGCTGTTATTGGACGAACCTTTGTCGGCATTGGATGAGCGATTAAAGCAGCAAATCTTGCCGTTCTTTTTGCGCATCTATGCAGAATGCAAAATTCCGATGGTGTATGTCACCCACGCGCTCAGTGAATTGCAGTATTTAACCGACTGTTATTTTCAGGTGCGGGATGGGAAATTAATGGCTGCAGATTGATGTGCTGTCAGGCCACTGGCAGCGGTTTTTTACGCAGTAATGGTTTGAATTCCGTGAAATGTTTTTCACCCAGTGCGCGAATATCCTGCTGCAGTTGCTGATATCGCTCAAGAACATCCAGCCCCAAAGGCGTTAAGCGTGTTCCTCCTCCTTGAGTTCCTCCCGTCGCCGTTTCTACCAGTGGTTGCTGAAAACAGCGATTCATTGCATCAACCAAGAGCCATGCACGGCGATAGCTCATACCCAGGTGTTTTCCTGCTGCGGAAATTGACCCGGTTGATTGTATGGCGGTTAATAAATCCGCCTTGCCCGGACCAAACGCAATTTCATCATCCAGCATCAGGCGCGCCTGAATTTTTAGGCGCACGCCGGTAGATTCTTTTTTTTTGCTTTGCTCACTCGTCATGATGGGTTGATGGTGAGTTGACCCACAAAATTACAGGGTCGATGGCGACTATCCAATTGCTCTTTGATAATTTTTTCCCATGCCGTCGTACAGGCACCGGTTGAGCCAGGCAAACAAAAAATGAGTGTGCGGTTGGAAAATCCGGCAGTCGCACGTGATTGAATCGTCGATGTGCCAATTTCTTCGTAAGACACCTGGCGAAATAATTCACCAAACCCGACAACGGTTTTATCAAATAAAGGTGTTACTGCTTCGACAGTGGAATCGCGCCCGGCAAAACCGGTGCCGCCGGTAATTAATACGACTTGTGCTTGTGCATCCACAATCCAGTTGGAAAGTACTGCGCGGATTTGGTAGATATCATCAATCACTAATTTGCGGTCATGTAGCTTGTGACCCGCTGTGGTTAATAAATCCTGCAGTTTTTGGCCTGAGGTATCGGTTTCCAGGCTGCGCGTATCAGATACGGTGAGTACGCAAATATTCAAGGGTTCGAATTCTTTTTGGGATGACACTCTAGCCTCCGGTCATATTCATAAACCGCACAATTTGCGGTTCATTATCTAAATCAAACGTATGTTTTTCCGGCTTGTGGTGCATGGCGTTGATAATGCGCGTGCGCACTTCTTGCTGCGGATCTTCGCTGGTGCGCAATGCCTCGCGCAAATCCACGCTGTTCTCTTGCCCCAGGCACAATAATAATCTTCCAGTTGCCGTGACACGTACGCGATTGCAGCTGCTGCAGAAATTATTCGAATGGGGCGAGATAAAACCGATGCGCGAGTCGTAACCACTTGCCTGCCAGTAACGCGCGGGGCCAGCGTTATCTTCACCTTTGGCAAACACTGGCTGCAATAAATGTTGTTCGCTGATGGCGCTGCGCAATTCATCGCTGCTGACAAACTCGGCGGCGCGGCCGTGTTCATCGATGCGCCCGAGCGGCATCTCTTCAATAAAACTGATATCCAGTCCTTCATTCAGCGCAAATTGCACCAGCGCCGGTACTTCATCGGCATTGTAATGTTTGAGCGCAACGCAGTTGAGTTTGATGCGTTTAAAGCCCGCGGCTTGTGCGGCCTTGATTCCTGCCAATACCTGATTGATATCACCGAAGCGGGTGAGTTGGCGGAAGCGTTCGGGGTTGAGGCTATCGAGACTGATATTAATGCGGTTTACACCTGCCTCTTTGATCGATTGTGCGTATTGGGGCAGGTGGGTGCCGTTGGTGGTGAGGCAGAGTTCTTTCAAGCCCGGTAATTGCCCCAGCCGCTGCAACAGGTCAATGATCCCGCGCCGGATCAGCGGCTCTCCACCGGTAATGCGCAGTTTGGTTACGCCCAGACCGACAAACGTCTCGCCCAGCGTGGCCAGTTCTTCAATGCTCAATACCTCGGCGCGCGGCAGGAAAGTCATATCCTCCGCCATACAATAGACGCAACGCAGGTCGCAGCGGTCAGTCACTGAGAGGCGCACGTAATTGATGGTTCGGCCAAAGCTATCGATCAACATATATAAAGAAGGATTCCTGGTTGGGAGAGCCACTCTAGCGGCGCTATGCCCTTGGCTCAAGACGTTTCGGTTTTGATTCGCTTATATCCGTTGCAAGCCTGCGGCCAGTATTAAGTAACGGCTGGCTGAGTCAGCCAAAAACTCTGATCCAAAATGGTGATTTTTAGAATCTTACACCGATATTGACCTCCTGCTGAGTGTTTTTGTTGGCTTGCCTTCGTCAATTAATCCGGTGGGTCTGGCAAAAAATCGACCAATAAATAGCAAATGTATTGTTGTGGTGCGCTTTGCACCATTACTTTGTTTTTAAATGGTGCATATTACCAAAAGAAGAAAAATCATTTTTGCTGCCAGTTGGTGCGCCATTGCACCATTAAAATTCATAAACCTCTAGGGTGCTGGTGAAGAGGAAATTGGCTGCTGTGAGTGATGTCGTGGTTTGTGTTTTTAAGTTTATGAAATATAAAGAAAAATATTTTTCCAATTAAAAAAATGCGATATGGCATCGCGCTTGCAATTACCTGTCTGTAACTAAATTGCAGGTGATGCCATGACCAGTTTTTTCAAAGCCAGCGTAGAAACCCTTCCTTCTGCCATGCTCAAACAGCGCAGTGATGCCAATGAGCGCGCAAAAAAATCCCGCCTTGGCAAGGTCTGGTTGGTAGGAGCAGGCCCTGGTGATGCAGAGCTGTTAACTGTCAAAGCACTGCGTGCAATCAACACCGCCGATATTATTTTTTATGATTATTTGGTCAGCGACGATATTCGCGCACTCTTCCCTAAAAATGCTCCTGCGCATTACGTTGGTAAAGCGAAAAACCAGCACAGCATCGCGCAGGAAGATCTCAACCAATTATTGGTTAAACAAGCGCAGTTGGGTTTGACTGTGTGCCGTATTAAAGGCGGCGACCCCTTTGTATTTGGCCGCGGCGGTGAAGAGCTGTTGGAATTGCGCACTGCCGGAATTGAAGCAGAAGTGATCCCCGGTATTACCTCCGCCTCCGGTTGCAGCACCTACGCCGATATCCCTTTGACTCATCGCGGTTTATCGCAGGGCTGCACTTTTGTGACCGGCCACGCCGAAAAAAGTTTGGATGTGAATTGGGCTGCGCTGGCCCAATTGAACCACACCTTGGTGTTTTACATGGGCCTGACCCGCGCCGATGAAATCGCTGCAAAATTATTGGCGGGCGGATTGGCTGCTGATACGCCGGTTGCGATTATCGAAAACGGCTGCCGCAAAGACCAGCGCGACATTATCTCTAGCCTTAGCGAATTCCCCGGTACAGTTATCCGCGAGCAAGTGCAATCACCCGCGCTGATTATTGTCGGCGAAGTGGTGCGCATGAAAGAAAAATTGCAAGCACAGGTGCAATTGCATGCATCAGAAAAGCAATACCTGTTGGCTTGAATGATCGTCATTTTCCAACATTAGTTAATACAAAAATTTCACGACCGTGAGGCAGATATGAAGAAGCGCATTGTAGTAGTTGGCAACGGCATGGTGGGCCACAAATTTATCGATAACCTGGTGAATCACGCGGATGCGGATCAATATCAGGTCATCACCTTTTCTGAAGAGCCGCGCCTTGCCTATGACCGCGTGCAGCTATCGAAATATTTTTCCGGCTCAACGGCCGAAGATTTGATGTTGACCAGCGAAGATTATTACACCGAGAAAAAAGTCGAATTTATTCTAAAAGATAAAGTTATCGATCTTGATTTTGACAATAAAGAAGTGATCACTGCCTCTGGTCGTCGCGAAGGCTATGACAAGTTAATTCTTGCCACAGGTTCTTTCCCGTTTGTGCCGCCTATTCCCGGCAATAACGGCGAACACTGCCTGGTGTATCGCACAATCGAAGATTTGGAAGCCATTACCAATTCCGCCAAGCAGAGCAAAGTGGGTGTGGTAGTCGGTGGTGGTCTATTGGGTTTGGAAGCTGCAGCTGCACTTAAAGCGGCCGGCCTTGAAACTCACGTCGTAGAATTTGCTCCGCGTTTGATGGCGGTACAACTCGATGAAGGCGGTGGAAAATTATTGCGCCGTAAAATTGAAGCAATCGGCGTAAAAGTGCACACCCAGAAAGCCACCAATGAAATTGTTGCGGGTACTGAACTTCGCTATCGCATGAATTTTGCCGATGGCAGCCATCTTGAAACCGATATGATTTTATTCTCTGCCGGTATTCGCCCGCAGGATGAACTCGCGCGCAAATGCGGCATTCAATTGGGTGAGCGCGGCGGTATAGTGGTCGATAACAACTGCCAAACTAATATCGACAATGTGTACGCGATCGGTGAATGTGCGCTTTGGAATAATCGTATTTACGGTCTGGTTGCGCCCGGTTACCAAATGGCAAAAGTCGCGGTATCCCATATCACTGGCGGCAGTGACCAATTTATGGGTGCTGATATGAGCACCAAATTAAAATTACTCGGCGTTGATGTGGCATCGATTGGCGATGCGCACGGCACTACTCCGGGTTCGCTGAGCTACACCTACAGCAACGATGTCGATGAAGTTTATAAACGCATGATCGTGTCAGCCGACAATAAAAAATTGTTGGGTGCGGTGTTGGTGGGTGATGTAGAAGCCTACGGCACACTGCAACAAATGTGCGTTAACGGAATGGATTTACCGGAAGATCCCAATTGCCTGATTCTGCCAAATGTGGAAGGTGGCGGTGGTATGGCAATTGGTGTGGATGCGCTTCCGGAAGCGGCGATGATTTGCTCCTGCTACGACGTTAGCAAAGGTGCAATTTGCTGCTCAGTACAAAACGGCGCGCGCACTATGGGCGATATCAAAGCGCTCACCAAAGCTTCGACTGGTTGTGGTGGTTGTACAGCGCTCACTAAACAGGTGATGGATTCCGAGCTGAAAAAACTCGGCGTAGAAGTGAGCAACCATATTTGCGAACACTTCCCGCACTCGCGCCAGGAATTGGCCGATATAGTGCGCATTAAGCAAATCAAAACCTTTGACGATTTGTTGGACGGTCACGGCCATGGTCTGGGTTGCGATATTTGTAAGCCTGCGGTTGGATCGATTCTCGCTGCATTCTGGAACGAATATGTGTTGGATAAAAAGCACATTGGCTTGCAGGACACCAACGATATTTTCCTCGGCAACATGCAAAAAGACGGCACCTATTCAATTGTGCCGCGCGTTGCGGGTGGTGAAATTACCCCGGACAAATTAATTGTATTGGGTCAGGTTGCCAAACAATACAAGCTCTACACCAAAATTACCGGCGGCCAGCGTATCGATTTATTCGGTGCGCAATTGCATCAATTGCCCGCCATTTGGAAGGTGTTGGTTGACGCCGGTTTTGAAACGGGACATGCCTACGGCAAATCACTGCGCACTGTGAAATCCTGCGTCGGCAGCACCTGGTGCCGCTACGGTGTATTGGATTCAGTGGGTATGGCGATCACACTGGAAAACCGCTACAAGGGCGTGCGCGCTCCGCACAAGATTAAATTCGGTGTGTCTGGCTGTACCCGTGAATGTGCCGAAGCACAATCAAAAGATTTTGGTGTAATCGCAACCGAAACCGGCTGGAGTTTATATGTGTGTGGTAACGGCGGTATGCGCCCACGTCACGCGGATTTATTTGCTACCGGTTTGGATGATGTGACCTTAATTAAATATATCGACCGCGTGATGATGTTTTACATCCGCACCGGTGATCGTCTGCAACGTACTTCGGTATGGTTGGAAAATATGGAAGGCGGTTTGGATTATCTCAAGAAAGTGGTGATTGACGATAAGTTGTCGATTTGTGCAGAGCTGGAAGCGCAAATGGCCTACAACATTAGCCAATACCAATGCGAGTGGAAAACCACCGTTGAGAATGACGAGCTGCAAAAACGCTTTAAGCATTTTATCAACACTGATGCAACCGATAGCAACCTCGCTTATGTGGTTGAACGCGAGCAAATTCGCCCGGCAACCGCATTGGAGCGCAGCAATACCAATATCCAGTTTGTTGAGTTGGTTGATTAATGTGTAGCCCGTATGGAGTCTAACGAAATACGGGTTTGGCTTAAAAATTGAAATTTCCCGTATTGCGCCAGGCTCCATACGGGCTACGAATTCAAAGGCATTTTTAGTGAGAAATATCATGAGCGAAAAACCCTGGATCAGCGTGTGTGAGTTTGACGATTTAATTCCTGACACTGGTGTTTGTGCGCTAGTGAATAATCAGCAGGTAGCGATTTTCCGTTCGCGCCGTTTAAACGAAATTTTTGCAGTATCCAATTACGATCCTATCGGTGAGGCCAATGTGTTGTCGCGCGGCATCATTGGTTCGATTGGTGATGAAGTGGTGGTTGCATCGCCACTCTATAAAGAGCACTACAATCTACGCACGGGCGAATGCCTGGAAAAACCGGAGTACAACGTCGCTGTTTACCCGGTGCGGATTGATGATGGTTTGGTGCAAGTGCAGGCGTAATTTTCGTAACGGAAATTGTGCTGGCAGCAGTTAGTGTTTGTGTAAGCTTTCCCTTCTTCTTCGACTGCTTCATGAGTCGGCTTAATGGGCAAACCTGGTGGTTTGCCCTTTTTTATTGTCCAATCAACGACTCGTGCTAGCAGGGGCTTTGTGCTTGTGTTGGTACATGCGCTGATCTGCAATCTTGGTAAGTTCAAGCGGGTCGGCGCCATCATGCGGATAAAATGCAGTGCCAATACTGCAGCCAATTTGAATCGGATACTCCTCGATTAAGAAAATCTCGCTCAGTACCAATTGGATTTTTTCGCTGACAACTTTCGCCTGGTTGAGGTCATCCATTTGATGCAGCAGTATGACAAATTCATCGCCGCCGATGCGCGCAACCGTATCGGAAGTGCGCACGCAGGCGAGCAATCGCTGCGCAACCTGTTTTAATAATTCATCGCCCAGGGCATGGCCGTAGCGATCATTTACCGGTTTGAACTTATTCAGATCGAGCAACATCACTGCCAGCGCCCGCTGATGGCGTTTGCAATAGCTCAGCGCCTGTTGCAGTCGGTCGGCAAACAGGGCGCGGTTGGGCAGCCCGGTGAGGCTGTCGTGTTGCGCCATATAGCGAATTTTTTCTTCACTTTTTTTGCGCTCGGTAATATCGCGGCTGACACCGACAATACCAATAAAATTTCCATCGGCATCGTAAATGCCGGAGGTTCTGATCTCGGCGCACACGGTAGAGCCGTCTTTGCACAGATGGTCCAACTCCGCGACAAAATCGGGGAAGGGTTGGTTGGCTTTAACCGCCGCGATAGTTTTACCCACGGCCGCCTTTACTTTTTCGACCGACTCGGGAGTCAGTGTTTCTTCCAGTGTTTGCTGCATGGCTTCACTGGCCGTGTAGCCGCGCAGTTTTTCTACTGAGGGGCTGACATAGGTGAATCGGCCACTGAGGTCCATGGTCCAGATAACATCCTGGGCATTATCGGCCAGCAGGCGATGGCGTTCTTCGCTTTCGCGCAGGGCCTCCAGCGAAAGCTTGCGCTCTATGGCGATTTCCGCGAGATAGGCTGATTCTTCAATCAGTTTGATATCTTCCAGAGTTGGTTCGGCAGCTTGCCCCTGATAGATGGCAAATGTGCCCAGTACTTCGCCGTGGCGATTGATAATGGGTTCCGACCAGCAGGAGACCAGCCCTGCTCTGGCCGCCAGCTCTTTTACCCCAACCCAATTGGGGTCATTCTGGATATCGCGGACAATCACGCGCTCCCCTGTGATGACCGCGGTGCCGCAGGAGCCAATGCCCTGGTCGGCAGGCAAGCCGTCTACCGCATCGTTGTAAAACGCGGGCAAATGCGGTGCTGCTACTACCCGCAGCCGATTGGTTTTGCGATCCACCAACAATATGCTGCACATCATTTCCGGACGCATATGTTCGACACCCACAATAATCCCCAAAAGCACATCCTCAAGTGAATCATCGGCAGCGATTTGTGCAAGCACATGGTTGTGACCGCGCTGCCACACATCGGCGCGGCGCATCAGACGCACCATGTTGCGCAATTTCAGGTTGGCCCGGTTGATGTGCACCGCCGCAGCGATCACGACCACTACCCCAAATAAGGCCGCGAGTGCGATATAAAAATTATTCACCTATATCCTCGTTCCACAGCGCCGGTTGCCGGGAGATAAAATCCTGCATCAGTTGTATACATTGGGCATCGTCGCGTAAATCCAGTTCCACGCCGCGGCTGCGCACGTAGTCCTCCGGCCCTTTGAAGGTGCGATTTTCGCCAATAACGACTTTTTTGATGCCATAAAGTAGCACTGTGCCACTGCACATGTCGCAGGGTGAAAGGGTTGAATAGAGGGTGGCGCGGCGGTAGTCGGCTGCTTTCAGGCGCCCGGCGTTTTCCAGGCAATCCATCTCCGCATGCAATACACAACTGCCTTTTTGTACCCGCTGGTTGTGCCCGCGTCCTACAATCTTGTTGTCGATCACCAGCACCCAACCTATCGGAATACCCCC
>NZ_JBRFPI010000069.1:0-14721 GCF_053579595.1 Cellvibrio sp. | reverse complement strand
GTTGGGACGCTGCTCTACGCCGCGGTTTAACTGCGAAAGTGCGATCATCGGGCATTCAAATTCTTTGGCGATGCCTTTAAGCGAGCGCGAAATTTCGGAGATTTCCTGGGTGCGGCCTTCACCACCGCCAGCCACCGTCATCAACTGCAGGTAGTCCACCATGATCATGCCGGGGTTGCCATGTTCGCGTGCAATGCGGCGAATACGGGCGCGCATTTCCTGCGGATTCAAGCCACCGGTATCATCGATAAACAATAATTTGTCTTTCATTTTGGCAACGGCGGACGACAGTTTCGGCCAATCCTCTTCGGTGAGTTTACCGTTACGCATTTTGCCCTGGTCGATGCGACCGATAGACGACATCATCCGCATCACCAGCGCCGCCGAGGGCATTTCCATACTGAATACCAGCACTGGTTTGGGCTGGTTAAAGAGCGCACCCTCTACAAAGTTGAGCGCAAGCGCGGTTTTACCCATGGACGGACGCGCCGCGAGAATAATGAGTTCACCCGGCTGCCAGCCGGAGGTGCGCTGGTCGAGATCGGTAATGCCCGAGGGCACACCGGTGATATCGCTGCCGGAACGGAAGAGTTCGTCGATTCGCTGTACCGTGGCTTTGAGGAGCTCGTTCACCCCCACCAAACCGCCTTCTTTGGGGCGGTCTTCGGCGATTTCAGCGACGCGTTTTTCGGCAAGCTGGAGCAAATCATCTGAATCCAGACCGGCCGGATTCATACTCGATTTGCTGATTTCCTGCGCAGCGGCAATCAGCTGGCGAAGGGTCGAGCGTTCGCGCACGATTTTGGCGTAGGCGGCGATGTTGGCAGCACTTGGGGTGTTGTTGGCCATCTCGACCAGATAACCCAAGCCGCCTACGCGCTCCAGCTCATCGTGTTTGTGCAATTCTTCAGAGAGTGTGATGACATCGAGCGGCTGACCCGCTTCCTGCAACTCGATCATCATCCGGAAGATGAGTTTGTGGTCATCGCGAAAAAAATCGCTTTCCGAGACCACTTCCAGCACCGCATCCAGGCGATTGTTATCGAGCATTAACCCGCCCAGCACTGACTGCTCGGCCTCGACCGAATGCGGTAATGCAGCGTGGTTGGATAGCTCGCTCGCGAGGCGATCCTCAAAACTGGATGATTCGAAACTGGATTCAGGCATAGGTTTGCTTAGTTATTCGTCAATTCGAGTGCAAAAAAAATCGGGCACTAACGGTTCAACCAAAAGGTTGTCGATAGTGCCCGATTTCATATTGCTTGTCAGCAGATGCTGACGCGCAATGCTACTGCTTCCGGGTTATTACTCGGGAACAACAGCCAATTTAACGGCTTGAATCACTTCAGCGTGCAACTGAACGTCGATCTCGTATTGACCGATTTCACGCAGTACGCCTTGTGGCAAGCGAATTTCTGACTTGGCAACTTCAACGCCAGCAGCAGTAATTGCTTCAGCGATGTCGCGCGTGCCGATAGAACCGAACAGACGGCCTTCGTCACCTGCTTTTGCAGAGATGGTCACTTCCAACGCAGCCAATTTCTCAGCGCGTGCAGTAGCACCAGCGATTTTGCCAGCAGCAGCAGCTTCCAACTCAGCGCGACGCGCTTCGAATTCAGCGATGTTTTTAGCAGTAGCAGCAACAGCCTTGCCTTGTGGCAACAGGTAGTTACGGCCATAGCCAGATTTAACGGTAACTTTGTCACCAATAGCGCCTAAACGGCCTACTTTATCGAGCAGAATAACTTCCATCTCTATACCCCTTACTCGTGGCTGTCAGTGTATGGAATCAAAGCCAGGTAACGAGCACGCTTGATAGCAGTAGCCAACTGACGTTGGTATTTAGCTTTGGTGCCAGTGATACGGCTTGGAACGATCTTGCCAGTTTCGGTGATGTAAGCTTTCAGCGTTTCAACATCTTTATAATCGATGCGCTTGGTGCCTTCAGCGGTAAAACGGCAGAATTTGCGACGACGGAAAAAACGGGCCATGGTTATACCTCCTGCTCTTCTTCAAAATCATCTGCATCAACACCGTCTTCGTCAGACAGGTCTTCTGCGTCATCACGACGTTCAGCGCGTGGTGGACGTGCCTTGCGCTCGCGGCCTTCTTTCTCAGCCTTCATGATGAATGATTCTTCAGTAACAGCGGCATCTTCACGCAACACCATGCTGCGCAAAACGGCGTCGTTGTAACGGAAGTTGGTGGTCAACTCTTCCAACACAGCTTCAGAGCATTCTACGTTCATCAGAATGTAGTGAGCTTTGTGCACTTTGTTGATTGAGTAGGCTAATTGGCGACGGCCCCAGTCTTCCAGACGGTGAACTTGGCCACCATCGTTTTTGATAGCAGAGCTGTAACGCTCAACCATTGCTGGAACTTGTTCGCTTTGATCTGGGTGAACCAGGAAAACGATTTCGTAATGACGCATTTATAGCTCCTTACGGGTTAAAGTCTCCCGCCTTATCTATTAATAGTGAGGCAGTGAGACAAGGAGTAGCCAGTTTTCCGGCCTGCATAGAATGCAGCGCCATTCCCCCCGGCTGGTTTGGGGTGCGGAATTGTACGGATTCACTCTGATAGATGCAAGGATAAAGAATGATCACGCAAAAGGAGATAATCCGCCGCTGTCGACAGCAAAATGACAGCGATGTCACTAACCGGTTTCATCGATTAAAAACGTGTTTACCCTTGGGGGAAAATAGGCTGCGCCGGACTCAATTGCGGCTGCATTATCGATTTTTCACAAATAATCCACTTTAACCCTCTTGGCGCAGTAATCATCATTTCGGTTGCCTGCTTATACTTGATTGAACTCTCGGGTACAGGGAAGCCAATAACGAATAATGAACCGCACAACTGGCGGAGGAAATCCCACAGAGTCAACCCGGATCCAGCATCTACTGCAATGCGGGATTTGATCAAAGCGGCAAACATCCTCAGAGACTCTAATAATGAAAAAGCTCTTTAATAGCCCACTGACAGGCTTTTCCCGTTCAATTAGTAAGTTCACCCGTGTCGCTGCTGCGATTGCGTTGGTTGCCCAGGCGGGTTATGCCACTGCCGATGTGGCGCCTTTATCCGTGCAAGGTAATAAGATTCTAGCTGGCGGCCAACCCGCCAGTTTTTCTGGCATGAGCATGTTCTGGAGCAATACCGGTTGGGGCGGCGAAAAATTTTATAACGCCCAAGCCGTTTCCTGGCTCAAAACCGATTGGAACGCCAAGTTGGTTCGCGCCGCTATGGGTGTAGAAGATGCAGGCGGTTATCTAACTGATCCAGCGAATAAAACCCGTGTAATGACTGTCGTTGACGCCGCGATCGCTAATGATATGTATGTCATCATCGATTGGCACTCCCACAACGCCCACCAATACAAAACCCAATCCATCGCATTCTTCAAAGAGATGGCGACCAAATACGGCAACAAAAACCACGTAATTTACGAGATCTACAATGAGCCGCTGCAAGTTTCATGGAGCAGCGTGATCAAACCCTATGCACAAGATGTTATAGCGGCCATACGCGCTATTGACCCGGATAACCTGATTATCGTGGGCACACCCACCTGGTCACAGGATGTGGACGCCGCCTCACGCGATCCCATCGCCGGTACCAATATTGCCTACACACTGCACTTCTACGCCGGCACCCATGGCCAATCGCTGCGCGATAAAGCCACCACCGCGCTCAATAACGGCATCGCCCTTTTTGTGACCGAGTGGGGTTCAGTCAATGCCGATGGCAATGGCGGTGTTGCCAACAGCGAGACCAATGCGTGGGTCAGTTTTATGAAAGCCAACAACATCAGCAACGCCAATTGGTCATTGAACGACAAGGCCGAAGGCGCATCGGCACTAGTGCCAGGTGCTAGTCCGAACGGTAGTTGGGCAACTTCGCAGCTGACCGCATCAGGAGCATTGGTCTAGAGTATTACCCATGGATGGCCGAGCTATAGTGGCGGCTCTGGCAGCACGGCAGCTCCCAGTTCGCGCAGCAGTTCAAGCGTTACAGCTGTCTCGTCTTCACGTTCAAGCATCGCCCCCAGCTCAAGTTCGCGCTCAAGTGTAGCGCCCGCGTCCAGTTCGCGCGCCAGCTCTTCAGTAAGTGCGGGAAGTGGCAAATGCACACAGGTGGTCAGCAACCAATGGAACAATGGCTTTACCGGTGCGATTCGCATTTGTAATACCGGGACCAGCGCAATCAATGGCTGGAATATCAGTTGGAACTACAGCGACGCAACACGTATCACCAATAGCTGGAATGCCAATGTGACTGGCGCCAACCCTTACACGGCGGCACCGCTGAGCTGGAACAGCAGCATTCAGCCTGGGCAATGTGCAGAAGTCGGGTTCCAGGCCAACAAGCCGGGCGCAAATGTCACCACCCCAACCATCACCGGTGCAGTCTGTAAATAAATACCTTTTTTTACCTGTCTAAAGCCCGGTTATTGCCGGGCTTTTTTATTGTTGCCCCCGCCTTTCCAGCCCTATCCCACCTACCCGACACCGTCATCATTTTGTCATCAGATAAGCCTAGCGTGATGCGAATCACCCGCAATCCACCCGGAGCCTGCCCATGCCGAATGATTCCAATAGCTACAGCATTGATTACGAGCGCCTGCTACAGGAGGAAATGCTCGATAGCCTCGACGAAGAGTTGGAATTGGAGCTTGATGACGACCGGCTCGAAGCCTTGGCCGAAGGTGACGAAGCCGCCGCTGGTATGGATCGCCGCGTCTATTTCCGCGAGCTGTTGCGCCTGCAGGCAGAACTGGTGAAGCTGCAGGATTGGGTGGTCGATAAAAAGCTAAAAGTCGTTGTGTTGTTTGAAGGCCGCGATGCCGCTGGTAAAGGCGGCGTGATCAAACGTGTGACACAGCGCCTCAACCCTCGCACTTGCCGTGTAGCTGCCCTGCCCGCACCGAGCGACCGTGAGCGCAGTCAGTGGTATTTCCAGCGTTATGTATCCCACTTGCCCGCTGGCGGTGAAATTGTGTTGTTCGACCGCAGTTGGTACAACCGCGCCGGCGTCGAAAAGGTAATGGGGTTTTGTAACGACGACGAATACGAAGAGTTCTTCCGCACCGTGCCGGAGTTTGAACGGATGCTGGTGCGCTCCGGCATCATCCTGATCAAGTACTGGTTTTCCATCACCGATAGCGAACAGTACAAACGCTTTCTGGCGCGCGTGCACGACCCGCTCAAACAGTGGAAGTTATCGCCCATGGATATGGAATCGCGCCGCCGCTGGGAGCAATACACCAAGGCGAAAGAGGTGATGATTGATCGTACCCATATTCCTGAAGCACCTTGGTGGATAGTGGAAGCGGTCGATAAGAAACGCGCGCGCCTCAATTGCATCAACCACCTGTTGTCGCAAGTGCCCTATGGCGAAGTCGATCATCCAAGGGTCGAATTACCCGCCCGCGTTTACAACCCCGACTACTATCGTGCACCGATTCCCGAATCACTGTTTGTACCTGCTATTTACTAATCACTTCTACCTGTACCAGAAACCGGACGCTGACTGCCCTCATACTTGAGAGAGCAGTCGTTTTGTTATGGGCTCGACTCCTTTTTATATCGCCCGTTCACATCTTTTAATACTGTCCGTTCACACCAGTGGGAAGTGGCACTTACCACTTTAGGGTGCAGCCTAAAGTAGGTGGTTTGCCTGGCGCGTGAGGATTGAAATGACAACACCTTGTATTGGCAAGGCCCCCTGAATCCCAGGGGCAATGTTAAACAACACAACCCAGGTGAATAATAATGAACAATAATCGTCTCGGTCGCCCTACCACAGGTGCGCGCCGCCCCAGTCCACGCAAGACACTGCTCACCACATTCATCGGAATTCTGGCCGGCGGTTTGTTTTCCGGCCTAGCGCTTGCCGATGTTCCCGCGCTAACTGTCCAAGGCAATAAAGTTCTGGTCGGCGGCAAATCCGTCAGCCTTGAAGGTGTCTCCCTGTTTTGGAGCAATACCGGTTGGGGTGCGGAAAAATTTTATACCGCAGCAACAGTTCGTCGCGCCAAAACTGAATTCAATGCAAACCTGATCCGCGCGGCTATCGGCCACGGCGAAGGCGGCGGTATTCAGGACGATTGGAACGCAAACATGGCGCGTCTTGATACTGTGGTGCAAGCTGCTATCGACAACGACATGTATGTAATCGTCGATTACCACAGCCATAAAGCCCATGAGAATTGGGGTTCAGCAGAGGCCTTCTTCAAGCAAGTTGCGCAGAAATGGGGCTCGTACAACAACGTTATTTATGAACTCTACAATGAACCGTTAAATGTAAGCTGGGACTCGGTATTAAAGCCCTATGCAGAACATGTGGGTGGAAAAATCCGTGCGATCGACCCGGACAACCTGATTATTATGGGTACACCTAACTGGTCGCAGGATGTTGACGCCGCTTCCAGAAACAAAGCCAACGTATCCAACCTGGCCTACACAGTTCACTTCTACGCCGACAGCCACCAACAGCTTTATCGCGATAAAGCACAAACCGCGTTGAATAATGGCGCTGCTTTGTTCGCTACCGAATGGGGTGTTGGTCATGCGAATGGTCGCGGCAATATTAACTACGGCGAGACCTGGGCGTGGATCGACTTTCTGCGCAAAAACGGTATCAGCCATGCGGGCTGGGCTTTCCACGATAAAGACCGCGGTGATAACAACGAAGTAGAAACCTCGTCTTACTTTTGGTCGGACGGCTCATTAAAAGAATCCGGCAAGTTCATTAAAGAAATCCTCTCCAAACGCGGTGATATTGGTGGCGGTGGCGGAGGTGGTGGCGACGGCGGCTCAACCGGTTCCTGCCAAAAAGCCGGTGTGGGCGATACCTTGCAAGCTGAAAACTTTTGCCAAGCCAGCGGAATACAAACGGAAACCACTAGCGATGCCGGCGGCGGCCAGAACGTGGGTTACATCGACAACGGCGATTGGCTGACCTATTCCGTCAACGTCCCTGCAACCGGCACTTATAAAATAAGTTATCGCGTTGCGGCGTCTGCTGGCGGTGGACAATTCCAGTTGGAAAAAGCCGGTGGAAGCCCCGTTTACGGCAATGTGAATGTTCCTGCCACTGGCGGCTGGCAAGCCTGGCAAACCGTTTCCCACAACGTGGTACTACCAGCGGGCGAGCAGTTAATTGCTATCGCCGCAGTGACTGGTGGTTTCAACATCAACTGGTTAAAAGTGGAAAGTACCGGCACTCCTCCGGATACCAACCCAGGTCAAGTGATCACCACCCTGCAAGCTGAAGATTACAGCCAGCAACAAGGTACCCAGTTGGAAAATACCACTGATGCCGGTGGCGGTAAAAATGTGGGTTATATCGATGCAGGTGATTGGCTGTCTTACGCCGGTACGCCGGTGAATATCCCCAGTACTGGCAACTATGTGATCGAATATCGCGTTGCCAGCCAAAACGGCGGTGGCAGTCTGGCATTTGAAGAAGCGGGTGGTGCGCCGGTGTATGGCACTGTCGCTATCCCGGCAACGGGCGGCTGGCAGAACTGGACGACCGTCAAACACACCGTCAACCTTAGCGCTGGTAGCCACAAGTTTGGTGTTAAAGCCAACGCCGGTGGTTGGAACATCAATTGGATTCGCATCAGCAAGGCGAATTAACAGCAACAGAGTCCAGTAAGTGAAGTCATTGGCCGCCTTAGGGCGGCCTTTTTTATTTTGCCTGCGCCGCAATAGCGTTGCCCGGCTTCAACATCTGCTTGCGATACTCCGACGGCGTCATGCCCACCATCCGCTTGAAAAACCGGTGAAAGGCCGATTGGCTGTTAAAACCGGATTTATACAGAATATCCAACACTGTATCGCCCGCACATTCCGGCGCTGCCAACAGGCGCTTGGCCTCTTCCACTCGCTGGCTGTTGATGAACTCGAAGAAGTTCTGCTGGTGATGGTCATTGATAATGGTCGATAGCTCGCGCGGCTTGATGCCAATCTGTTCAGCAAATCGTTCCAGATTGATCTGGCTCTCCAGATGCAACCGCAACTCGCTGATACCGCGCTCCACCGCCTGACGCTTCTCGTCGACTTGTGGCATGTCCTGCAACCTATCTTTTCCTGGCTCCTCAACCACCATCAGCTCCGGCAGCAACCGACGACCGTTGCGCCAGCCGAACAAAAAGAGTCCGTTCACGAGCAATACCGTCAAGTAAACATTGATCGTCCCTAACAGATCGTTGGTTTCAGCACTGAGATATTCACCCAGGAAATAAGTGACGAAAGACCAGATCCAGGACAGGAAAAAGCCACCTAAAACCAGATCAGCCAAGCGCAATTCAAATTCCGCTAAGTTGGCATAGATTTGCCGCAACTGACGACGCATACGAATTTCAGTCACCAGGCAAGCCACCACATAGACCAGTGGTGAGCACTTAACCAGTGCCCACACAAACCCAAGCGCGGCGCGATCATCGGGCGCCAACTGCGACCAGTGCCAAGGCATCCAATCGTAAATACTCAGGTCATAGATAATGACTACTGCCACCACAATCAGGGCTGGAACCAGGTGAACCGTCTGATGCCACCGCTGTAAATTAACCGGGTGAGCCAGAGAACTTAGGTAAAAGTACAGCACCGGTCCCTGCAACATAAGGCAGGCAGAAAGTAATGCTGGCACCCAAGGGTAGCTGGCGATAGCCATTGCCTGAAAGCTAATGTTCCAAATGACAAGCGTGGTGGAAAGCGCCCCCACTACCAATAGGAAAAATACCTGTAACAGGCGCCTGGACTGGCGCTGCCCACCCGGCAACACCCCCAGTGCTACACAGAGGATAAGGGTTTCAAGGATGGTCAAGGCTATGACCACTTCGTGCAGGTTGAGTAGTAGGCTCTTCACTATTTTTATGCTCCGTGATCCGGTATTCCGACGGTTCGGCCTTCCGGCGATCAGGTTATTTTTTTATGGTTGAAATACTAGCAGGGAATTCTGCTATCAAGCCGCTAAATTATCGCCGTAATACCCACGCCCCCACCTGTCCCACTTTGCACTTTGACTAAGTGGGGCTTCTCAGTTTTATCGAATATGCAAAAAACAGGAGGATTATCCCCCCAGGGAGCTGAAATAGTGATCACCAATGCAGCGACTGACTGCATTCAACTCTAAAAATAATGAGAGGCCTCACTAATGAAAAAGCTAGCCAATGCTATTGGGCTACTCCCTATTGCACTTTTACCCCTGCTTATTGGACAAGCTGCTCAAGCCCAAACCTGTGGTTGGAACCAGGTTTGGAAAGATGATTTCAACGGCACTGCCATTGACCGCAACAACTGGTCACAGGAAGTCAATGGCGATGGCGGCGGCAACGGTGAACTCCAGTACTACACTGATCGCCCCGAAAACATGTGGGTGAGTGGCGGTATGCTGAACATCAAGGCAATCCGCGAAGCCTACAATGGCAAAAGTTGGACCTCTGCCCGCCTGCGTACCAAAAATGCGCAGGATTGGACTTACGGCAAGATCGAAGCGCGCATGCGCGTGCCCAAAGCCTCTGGCACCTGGCCTGCATTCTGGATGATGTCCACCGAATCGCAACGCGATAGCCACGGCTGGCCGAATAACGGCGAAATCGACATCATGGAAGCCGCGGGTACACACGAAGATATCAGCGGCACATTGCACTATGGCGCCTACTGGCCCTACAACGGCAACACCGGCTGGCCGAATCCCGACAACCTGATCGTCCCCGAAGCTGGCCGCACCAAAACCGATTTCCATACCTACGCGGTGGAATGGTACGAAGACCGTATGGTCTGGTCGATTGACGGTGTACCCAAAATCACCAGCTCGCGCACCAAGCTCGACGGCGTAAACCCGGTGCGCTCCAACTGGGATTCTTTCTACAACCGCCCCTTCCACGTGATCCTCAATCTGGCGATTGGCGGCTGGTTTCCCGGCTTCCCTGACGGCAGCGAAGGCCCTGAACAATTGATGCAAGTCGATTATGTCGCCGTTTACAAAAATGACGAGAGCTGGTCAGTTGAGGGCGATACCTATGTGTATCGCGGTGAAAACTTTAAAAAATACCGCATCGACGGCCCTACTACTGCGAGTTACAACTGGTCTGTTCCTGCGGGGGTTACCATTGTGTCCGGCCAGGGAACGCGTGAGATTGTGGCCTCAATTGGCAACTCAGCGCGCTCCGGCAACATCAGTGCCACCTTCAACTCAGGTTGTAGCGTTAAAACGGTCAGCAAACCCGTCACCATCGAGCAAGGCCGTACCCAAACACTTGCAGCCTATGAAAGCGGGTTAGGGCTTACTCACCTGCAAAACGGCGTGGCACTTACCACCGGCGCTATTGTTAATAACCCTGCACCGGGTTCAGTCAACACTTCCAGCAAAGTACTGCACTATGTGCGCGATGCCAGCCAGCAGTGGGATAACCTCAAGCTCACCGGGTTTGGCAAGCTGAACGCAGGCGAATTGCGTTCTGGCCGCGCCAAGATTTTTGCGGATATCTACTACCCCGCAGGCGCCACTAATCTGCTTGGCAAAGAGATCGGCGGCGGGCTGGAAAACAACGCGGTAGTTAGTGTAACCCCGAGCTGGGATGGCAATACCGGCCGCCTCGCGCGCTTCAAAGGCACCATTGGTAAAGCCGGTGAATGGCATACGGTTGAGCTGGGCTTTACCGGCACTCCGGATTCGGGTATTGCCGCAAGCCAGGCCGATAATCTGGTATTGATGGTGGAAGCAGGCTTCAATCGCCCCGCTGATTTCTATTTGGATAACGTCCGTATCGTCTGGCCGGACAATGGCTACACCCTGAAACAAACCATCGCCAACTTTGATGGCACCAGCAATGGCGCGATCAAAGCCGCTCCCGCCACCAGCGGTGTGCGCACGATTGTCGCCAACCCGGCGCCCAACGCGGTGAACTCATCACCGAACGTGCTGCGTTATGTGCGCGATGTGGGTGCGACTTACGACACTCTCGCATTCAACGGCATCAGCGGTATTCCCGATGCGATGGATGCCCAACATGGCATGGTGCGCGTCGCCGTAGATGTTTACACCACAGCGCCAGTGGGCACGATCATCTCCATGAACCTGGAAAACGAGCTGCAAGTGAGCGCGGTTACGCCAGCCGATTGGCAAGTCGGTCGCCACAGTTTCTACCAAACCGAGACTACTAAAACCGGCCAATGGGAAACCCTGGAGTTCAACTACAACTTCGCGGCCGCCTTGGGCGATTGGGCAAATAACAAAGCGTCTGCACCTTTCACCGGTGTCGATCAATTGATTTTCCTCATTACGCCCGGCGTGGCCAGCAGCGGTACTTTCTACTTCGATAACTTCCGCGTCATGGCATACAACAAGGATGCACCGGCAAGTGTGGGCACCTCGTCGTCTACCACCAGCAGTAGCTCGATCGCACCTCCATCAAGCGTAGCAAGTAGCAGCCGCAGTTCAGTTGCACCAAGCAGTGTTGCACCAAGCAGTGTTGCACCAAGCAGTGTTGCACCTTCAAGCATTGCGCCTTCAAGCACTCCACTGAGCAGCTCGCGCAGCAGCGTGGCGCCCAGTTCTGTAGCTCCGAGCAGTGTCGCCAGCTCAAGCTCTGCCGGTTGCACCAACTGCCCACCGGTATTGGTATCACAAGGTCGCCCCGTCACTGCGAGCACCGCATTGACCGCAGCCGCTAATGCGGTAGATGGCGATGGCGGAACGCGTTGGGAATCGGCACATGCAGTTGATCCAAGCTGGATCATGGTTGATCTGGGTAGTTCACGGGCGTTGTCGCAAGTGGTAATTGATTGGGAAGCAGCGAATGCTGCCAACTATCAAATTCAGGGTTCTACCAACGGGACAAGCTGGACCAGCCTCAAAACCGTCACCGGCGGCGCCTTTGGCACCCGCACGGATACTCATGCCGTGAGTGGCAGCTATCGCTATGTGCGCATTTATGGCACCGCGCGCAGTGCGGGTAACCAATGGGGTTATTCCATCTGGGAACTGAAAGTTTACGCCCAGAGCGCTCCCGCAAGCAGTTCCGCTGCCAGCTCAAGTTTGGCACCAGCAGCACCGCTGAATATTGCCAATGCAACTGCCAGCACCGCGTTAACCCCAGCGGCCAATGCGATTGATAAAAACAGCGGCACCCGCTGGGAATCAGCTCATGCGCTCGACCCCACATCACTGACCCTGGATTTAGGCAGCGCCAAAACCCTGAGTAGTATTGCGATTGATTGGGAAGCAGCCAACGCGGCGAATTACACCGTGCAGGGTTCAAATGACAACACCAACTGGACCACCCTCGCCACCCGTACCGGAGGCACCTTTGGCAACCGCACCGACACCCTCGCCATCGCTGGCAGCTACCGCTATGTGCGCATTAACGGCACGGCGCGCAGTGTGGGGAATCAGTGGGGTTATTCAATCTGGGAAGTGCGTGTACTGGGTTGGTAAAACCCAAATTTGACGAGATCAGTTCAACAACAACTTTTACCACAGCTCCCTCAATCCATTCCCGCTGACCGGGCGGGGATGGAGGCTTTACACCCGGCATTGCCAGCAATGCCAATGCCGGGTGATTTTTTAACGGAAGAACAACAAGGCCAGGCAGTTTTAACAATAACAAGCCACTCGTGTGAGACACGCCTGAATGCAGTGCGACTTTTATCAACTCCTTACCCAATAAAAAATAATTCCCTTGGAGGAACTATGCGTTTCCTACTACAAAAACAACCACTTACTGCGGTAATCATCAGCCTTGGACTGGGCGCAAGCGCGGCCCAAGCCCAAACCGCCTACAACGATGCCTGGTGGGCAAGCCCCAACGCCAACACCAGCTTTGTCGATCAATTTGATGGTGTGAGCATCAACCGCACCAAATGGCTGGTAGAAAAAAACATTTTCGTTAACGGCGAAGATATCGACTATCAAGATGTGGAATACCCCGCCGCTGACTGGACTTTCCGCGTCGGGCAACCGGACGCTGGCGCGAGCGATGGCAAGGTACTGAACCTCAAAGCCCGCTATATGGATGGCCAGATCCAGGACTACTACGGCGGCACCGCCGGTCAGGGCAAACCCTTATTTATCCGCGCCGGCCGGATCGAATCGCAAATCGCCGATGACTCCACTTTTGTATTCGGTAAATTCGAAGCTCGTATCAAAATGCCGCCCGCGCGCAACGGCGAATTCCCCGCTTGGTGGCTGCTAGGTAACTTCCCGGATGTGGGTTGGACTGCCTGTCAGGAGCTGGACATTATCGAGTTCACCGGCGCCAATGCCAGTAAAGCCCCGCAGACCCGCTGGTCAGCGCCCTACCCGGCTTATGGCGGTAATCCGTTCGGCACCACTTACGCACAATTGGGCATCAGCCCGAGCGATCAGTACATCACCTACGGTGTGATCAAAACCCCCGAATACATCGAGTTCTATATCAACGGCGTCAAGACCTATAGCTGGACCAAAGCCGAGCGCGGCGACCAGCCCTGGCCCTACCTCTCGCCCATGCGCATGATCCTCAACCACGCCATCACCCATGTGGAATGGCCGGACGTAGGCAACTACAACAAGTTCAGTACCGACGCAAACGTGGCCAATAAAACCGGCTACACCCGTGTGACCAACGGCGTGACTGAATACGAATACCTCGATACCGCGAGCATGAATACCAATATCGGCCGCACCGGTACGGATTTCCTGGTCGATTACGTCGCCCACTGGCCGCTGCCAACCACCGACAGCTGGAAAAAATATACCGACGAGGGCAAATACAGCTTCTTCCGCCCAAGCAACAACACCAAGGGTTTCTACCCGCTCAAAGGCTGGATGGCGCCTGTGTCGGTAACGGCTGACGCTTACTTGCAAGAGGGCGATAACGCCTACCGCGACAACAGCGCCAAGAACGCGGCCGATGGCTACGTGGGCTCAAAATGGGCGACCCCGCGCGACGACAATATGCACTCGGTCACTATCGACTACGGCATGGATAAACCGATCAAATACTTCTGGATCGAATGGGCCTGGAACCTGCCCAAGTCGTACGACATCTACGGCAAAACCTCGACCGGTGCCTGGGAGTTTATCCGCAGCTCGGATCAACAAGCCGTCGGTTGGGCGACCCACACCTTCGATGTCAACAAGACTTACCGCTACGTCAAGCTTGTTACTAAGGGGCGTATCGATAAAGCCGAGCCAATCTGGCTGCTGGAATTCAAAGCCTTTGAAGATGTCGCCGATGTCTATCCAAAACCGGCCGGTACTGCACTGGTTGATCGCGCCATTAACGTACTGGGCAATGGCAACTTCGCCACTGACCTGAACGGCTGGGTCGGCGAGAACTACGACGGTTCAGGTGCGGCTTATTCAGTCGTCAACGGCGAAGCGCGCATCACTGCAGCGGCGCAAGGCACTGGGGCTGGCTCTTATCAATTGCACACCCAAGGCTTTGGTTTGAAACGCAATTACCGCTACCAAATCAGCTTCCGCGCCCGTGCAGCATCGCCACGCAACATTCAAGTGCGCCTGTCAGAAGACCAGTTGAACCCATCGGCGGCCGGTACCTATTTGTTACAAACTGTCGCGCTTGGCACCACTATGAGCAACTACAGTTTCAACCTGGACTTTACCGGCGGTGATAACGCTGGCCGTCTCGCCTTCCTGTTCGGCGCTATGGGCAATGCGACTACCTTTATCGATGATGTTGTTATCCGCGAAATCGCGTATGTCGGT
>NZ_JBRFPI010000068.1:0-14826 GCF_053579595.1 Cellvibrio sp. | reverse complement strand
AGGAGCCTTTGTGGATATTACGCCGATTGTCAAAGCTACTTATGCCGCCTTGTTGTTTATCCCCTGATCCGCCTTCGCAGAATCTTCTTTGATATGTTTGTACGCGTAAACCCCCACGTAAGTAATCATGATGCAAGCCAATGCAACTATCACTAGACCATAAAGAACGATTGAATCGATATACATAGACACCTCCACAGACTGACACTATCAGTCTATAAAAGAGTGCGGCGGCTAAAATTGATTCAAATCAACATGGGGCTAAT
Source organism: Cellvibrio sp. (assembly GCF_053579595.1). Lineage (NCBI taxonomy): Bacteria > Pseudomonadati > Pseudomonadota > Gammaproteobacteria > Cellvibrionales > Cellvibrionaceae > Cellvibrio > Cellvibrio sp. Next base: position 14,560 of record NZ_JBRFPI010000068.1, on the reverse strand, counting down.
CATCAAGCTCGAATGTAAAACGATTCTTTACTCCGTGAGTGGCTTTGGGAACACCATTTTCAATAGAGGGGATATAGACAAATTTTTGTGCAGCACTAATTGCCCCCTCTTCAAAATAACCTTGCGGTTCCGCGCTCACTACTTTGATGTTGGTGGTAGTACCGGAATCTGTAACATCGTACTGAACCAATACAATTCCCTCTTGTTTCTCATCCAGAGCCTTGTAAGGATATTTCGGTGGAGTTTTAATTACCGGCATAGCTTCTGTCGCAATAGCATGTGCACTTGATGATTCCACCCAAACCTGATTTGACTTATAGAAAGCAAGCCTTTCTTGCGCCTTCTCAGCGGCAACACCAAACAAATCTTTTAAAGCATCAGTTTGGGTTTTTATGCCTAGATCAAACTCACCATTAGCGGCGTAAGCAGCTGCAAGTACTTCACGGTTAGCAGGAGTGTTTTGTTTCTTTAAGACTGCTCGGATGATTTTTATCGCACGCTTTGGTTTAAGCAGTTCATTATCATCCACAACAGATAGAAGCCAAGCTAAACGTACTCCCGCAGCCAAATGCCCTGATTCATAAGCCTTATTGTAAAAATAAATCGCCCGGTCGTAGTTTCGAGCAACAGAGTTGCCGCTCTCATACAGTGTTGCAAGTGCATAACTCCGTGCTCCAAACTCATCATTTTCGTAGAGCAAATTGACTAACCGTTCAACCATTGTATAGATATTGTTCTTTTTATATTTAATTCGATCTTCCGGTAAAGGAAAAGCTATTCTCAACTCCTTCCTGACCTTTTCCATTGACCAGTTCTTTTTGAGCTGATTATAAAACTGCTTATGACCATCAGCATTTTTTGAAACATACAGAATAAATGACTCATCATCTTCAGGATAAATTTTTACTACTGCATCACTTGAACCCTCTGCCTCTTGCGAAGACAGCTCAATATCTTTTACCTCTGCCAGTGGTAATGACTGGTGTTGCAGTTCACCCTCTTCTTCCCAATACGAAAAAACACTGGTATTGGTAAAGCCATTACCATCTTTACGTATATCAAGGAGTGCCGAGCTGTAAAAGCGTTGAATGGTTTCACCTTCCTCAATTACGCCATTACGCTGCATAAATTTGACGTGATATGACCACAACTGCTTTCCATCTATCACTTTTGTATTGGCCAAAAAACCGGATTCCATACCTATGTAAAGCAACATGAAGGGCAAAAAAAACAAAATGACTAGCAAGTGCCTCCACCGAAAACGTGAGTTATATAAATATATACTGGCATCTTCTTGCGGAATTTTGTTGATTTGGATAACTAAGGGGAGGACCAACAAGATACACACCAAAATAGCGGCAACATCGTAAATAGCTGGGGCCTTATTCGCTGCAATATTGGCAACAAAAAATAGTAATGCCAGTGCAGCTGCCAAACCTAATGAAGCCGGCAAATAGCGTCGGTTTTTTACCTGCTCATTCGAGATCAAAGCTTGATAGAATGGGTAGTACCAAAATGGGGAAAAAAATGCACGTGCAAAAGGCAAAATTGAACTATTATCGTGACGCTTCACATAAATCCAATTGCGCCAGAACCAATAAGATAGATAAATCCCAAAGGTGAACACAGACAACACAATAAATTTCAAAATGCTTACCGGAAAAAAGACGGCCGCCAGATTATACTCTCGCCTTTTTTTATCCCGATACCAACCAATAAACGCCAGCACCAGCAACAATAAGAAAACAATAAATAGTAACCAGTACAAATAATCTTCGTAGTGCAAATTGTTTGCCTGTGTAACTGCCGGCTGGTAAACATTGTAACCAATGTCATCCATAACTTTTTTTCTTGCACTAGCATACTCATTGATTTTTTCTGCTGGAACATGATCCTTCTTAGTTTCATATTTATAGATTAAATTCAGGACATTTTTTTCTGGATCAAAATTAATATCGCTAGAGTAATGAAAAAACTCATTGTCCTCGACAACAGTCTCTTGCTCAAACCCCCAGTCGCCCCCTACTTTTACCTGGATTTTTTGAGTGATCGAATCTGGGTAGCGAAGCGCAAAAGGTGAATTGCGATGCAGCTCATCGGGTTTAAGCACATTGGTTTCAATAATACTTGCATACACGCTGACATACTTTTTATTCAGGTTTGATTCGCTAGTCTGCCAAATATTGGCAATGGAATAGGCTTCTCGCACTTGAAAACGACTTTCACCTGGGTAATCTTTGTATTCAACCGGTGCAGATGAACTTATAGTTGAATAGTAGCCTTTATAAAAATTAAGATATTGATCGCTAGTTGAACGAAGATTGGTTTCAGCTGCTTTATTTCGCTGGGTTTCAGCCTGGAGTCCTTTGTAATTTGTGGTGATACGATATGACGCAGGTTTATCAAACGCACCCGAAAGATCCAACTCCTCTTCAATGATCTGTGCTGATATTCGCTTGTGAGTCATTTTCGTCAACGAAGCCGAACCTGGAGCAACTACCAAGGCATAGCCATAATCTGGCTGATAAATATCGGCAAGTCTGGATTGTTGATGCTGTCTGGTAGGATCTAGCCAATAATTTTTACCATCCAACTCCACTTTGGTTATGACATGATTAAATGCTGTCGCCGCGGGCAAGCGGTGGATTATCTCTTGTTTATCATCGGTATCAACTAAAGCAGGATAGGCCACAACTCCCATCTGCCTAAGCAAGGAAATAAACAATACCGTTTTATCTTTACAATCGCCGTAGCGCCGCTGCCACGTCTCCCCAGCTTTTGATGGTTTGTGAGAATTTACACCAGTTTCAATACCTAGATAACGAACTTGTGATTGGACTGCATCCAATGCTGCCTCAATTTGATCTTCCTTGGTGCTGTGTTTGCGCTGGATATCTGCCACTAACTGATCAATTGCACCATCACTTTCAATTGCGGAATCGTAGAGTGCCTGAGCCCAGACAACAACATCTGCCCAGTGCGCAACATCTGAAATCTCCACTCTTCCATAAGGGTTATACCAATCAGGGGTCTGATTGTTGGTTTGCAAAGGCTCAGTGTTTGCGGTCTGATAAATAAATTCTTTTGCGCCATCCAATTGCTTGATAACCGGCTTCAGGGCCGAATTGTTAGCTTTAACATAAAGTTCATTTTCGCGCTCCCAAAACAGCCTAAAATATAACTGGCGCAAGGAAACTGTCCACTGTGTGTAAAACCGATAGTAGAATGCCCCTGCGTGTATAGGATTATCACCAGTGATGGAATAACTATATTCAACTACATCACCAACGCGCAGGTCGCTGATAATAATGTTGGCGGTCAAACTGCCATCGTAGAGGGAGTTTTCCAACTCTTGCTCACGTTGGAGAACCGAGTATTTTATTTTGGGCAACGCATTAAAAAGTTTGCCATCGCGATGGATCAACAGAGAATGAAATATGAAAGTTTGATAAGTTGGATCGTAATTAATGTTAACTTGCGAGGATTCCTGCAAACCGGACTGGTTAACAATTTTCTTCGCGTAATGTGTGTAAAAAACATTCTTTCCCTGGCGAGGAACACGCAACTGCTCATCCACCAAGAGGTAATAAACACCACTGTTAATTTTATCCTGAGGTATCGCGTCGACATGAGGGAGAGCTTGGGGGATGATCCATGACGCATGAGGAGCTACTTGAAGCTGATCTTTTTTTTGCTCAATCGCAAAACCTTCGCAACTCAACAAAACCACAAACAGAAAAGCAAATTTTATACGCATTCTCAATACATCCATTTATCTTAACTGACAGATCGCAACTGAACTCACTGTGTCTGCAATTCTTTTATTATCGGATCCAACACTCTAGTCCATACATTCTGATTCACATCACCAATATGCTTGTAACGAATCACACCCTGTTTATCTATCACATAGGTTTCCGGTGCACCAAACACACCGAGATTTAACCCTAAACGACCTTCTTCATCTACCACGCTAAACACATAAGGGTTATGCAATTCCGCCAGCCAGCGCTGCGCATCTGCAGCATTATCTTTGTAATTAATACCGTAGATAAGAATACCCTGCGCTTTCAGCGTATTAAGGAATTCATGTTCTTGCCGGCAAGTAGTACACCAGGTTGCCCAAACATTTAACAAGCTGACTTTGCCTTTTAGCATATCCTGATTTGCACTGACCAACCCTTGCGGATTTTCCGGCGCTGGCAGTACCGGCAAATCAAATGCAGGAACGGGTTTATTTAGCAGAGCAGATGGCATCTCGTTAGGGTCTAACGAGAGTCCTCGCCAAAACAAAACACCCAGCAATACAAAAATGGCTAAGGGAATAAATAAAAATAAACGTTGTTTATTCATTGGCTAACTTTCCCACTGGAACTTCTACTGCTGGTGATTCTTGCTTAATAGTTTTGCGATAACGTTTATCAGCAACGGCCAGTACAGCGCCAAAGCCCATCATTAATGCTCCCAACCAAATCCAACGCACAAAAGGTTTGAGGTGTACTCGCATCGCCCAAGCGGTTTCGGTTAAGGGTTCGCCCATGGCGACGTAAAGGTCGCGGAACAAACTCACGTCCAAAGCGACTTCTGTCATAGTACTGCCACTGGCGAGATAGCGACGTTTTTGCGGTTTCATCTCGCGCAAAAATTTGCCGTCCTTCATTACAGTGATCAGGGCTTCTTCGGCGGTGTAATTGGGGCCATCAATATGGGTAAGCTTGTTGAGAATAAAATCGTATTCAACAACAGTGACTTTTTGCCCTACTTCCATACGAATATCGCGCTGCTCAGTGTAGATACTCGTCAATCCAACACCCACAGTAGTCGCCGCGATACCAGCATGTGCAACCACCATGGCAAAGTAACTTAAACTCAGTTTTTTAAGGCCAGCAAAAAACGAATCACTGTTGCGCAAGCGATAAAACAAGTCCGCAAGCAATGCGGTAACTATCCAACTGGCGATAAAGACAGTCAGCGCGGCGAAGATTTCATATTTGTCGCGATAGATGAGCGGGAACACCAATCCAATCGCCAAGCTGATTGCCCAAGGCTTCCACAAGAGTTTTACTAGCTGCATACCTGAGGTACGCTTCCAATTTGAGAGAGGGCCAAACGCCATTAGCAAACACAACAAGCCCATCAGCGGCAAAAAGAACAAATTAAAATAAGGTGGGCCGACTGAAATTTTTCCAAGGCTAAGCGCATCAGCAACCAAGGGATAAAGCGTACCGAGCAATACCATAATCATAATAATGGTGAGCAAGATATTGTTGGCCAGCAAAAACGTCTCACGCGATAACAAATTAAAACCGGCGGAGCCTTTTACGACAGGAGCGCGCAATGCAAAAAGTGTTAGCGAACCACCCACCACCACCAGAAAGAAACCGAGAATAAATACACCGCGCTCAGGATCATTAGCAAAAGCGTGAACAGAAGTGAGCACACCGGAGCGAACTAAAAATGTTCCCAGCAAACTTAACGAAAACGTAAAGATCGCGAGCAGGATTGTCCAACTTTTAAATAAGCTGCGCTTTTCTGTCACTGCAAGTGAATGGATTAATGCAGTGCCGATCAGCCAAGGTAAGAAGGATGCGTTTTCTACCGGGTCCCAGAACCACCAGCCACCCCAGCCCAATTCGTAATACGCCCACCAGCTTCCCAGTGCGATACCAACGGATAAAAAGCCCCATGCCATAGTTGCCCATGGGCGCGACCAGCGTGCCCATGCACTATCCAAACGCCCCGTTAAGAGCGCAGCAATCGCAAAGGCAAACACCACGCTAAAGCCTACATAACCCATATATAAAACGGGCGGATGAATAATCAGACCTATATCTTGCAAGAGCGGATTTAAATCACTGCCATCTTGCGGTGGAATAGGAAGAATGCGATCAAAAGGATTAGAGGTAAACAAAATAAACGATAGGAATCCAACAGCCACAAAACCCATCACCGCCAACACTCGCGCTTGCATATCCAGCGGAAGTGAGCGGCTGAATATGGCAACGGCAAAAGTCCAACCGGCGAGCATTAGAATCCACAGTAGCAATGAGCCTTCATGGCCGCCCCAGACCGCACTGATTTTGTAGTAGTAAGGCAAGAGTGAATTGGAATTGGAGGCAACATATTTGACGGAAAAATCATCGTGTAAAAATGAATAAACCAGACAACAAAATGCAAAGGAGACAAAGATAAAAAAACCAGTCGCAAGTGAGCGGCCGGATTGCATCAACACATTGCTACCGTAATGCGCGCCCACTAACGGCAATACAAATAGCGCTGCACTTAAGCACAAGGACAATATCAGGGCAAATTGCCCCATCTCCGGTGCTAGCTGAACAAAATCAAGCGCCATATTTCAAGCCCTCGCAGGTTTTTTGATGTTCACCTTTATCTTTCATTGCTTCGGCAACTTCAGGAGGCGTGTAATTTTCATCGTGTTTAGCGAGTACTTCACTGGCATTTATCTCGCCCGACTCAGTCACTATGCCATTGATCACCGCGGCCTCACCTTCAGCAAATAAATCCGGCAATATACCGTTGAAATTCACTTTGACATCGGCAATGCCGTCGGTAATTAAGAAGCGAATTTCCAGTGAATCGCTCGCGCGCTGCACGCTGCCCGGCTTGACGCAACCACCCGCGCGGATACGGGTATTGTGCGGCACATCGCCCGCCGCAATTTTACTGGGCGGATAAAATAAATTGATATTTTCACGCAAGGCGTAGGCCATTAGACCTACAGCAACACTGGAGAAAACCACAATAAAAATAACAATCATCAAACGTTGTTTGCGAAGCGGGTGCATAGGTGTCGCGCTCTATTCAGCTAATACGGAAAGTTATTTATTCAGTTGATTCGCCAGCGTTGTTAGTCGCTTGCGCCAACTTTTGTTGTTTTATCTGTTGTTTTATAAATGCTTTTTTTTGCAATAATGGGCTGACCAATAAAAAAATCAGCACAGCGAAGGTGATTGCATAAGACGCCCACACGTACGGGCCGTGGCCATTCATGGCGATAAAATCGGCAATTGATTCAAATTGGAATTTCATTATCACGCCCTCTTATTTGTCGTGCTAATTAAATCATTGACCCACTGGGTGCGATTTTCACGGCGTAGGATTTCAACACGCGTATTGAGTAACAACACCAGGGCATAAAATACGTAAAAACCAATCACCATTGTTAACAGCGGATACAGCATCGATGGATCAATACTGGATTTGCTAGTGAATTTAATCGTTGCAGGTTGATGGAGCGTATTCCACCAATCGACTGATTTGTAAATGATCGGGATATTCACCATGCCGACCAACGCCAATACAGCACTGGCTTTATCGGCGGTATCGCGGTGTGTAAATGCTTGTTGCAGAGCGATCATGCCGAGATAGAGGAAAAATAAAATCAGCATAGACGTAATGCGCGCATCCCATTCCCACCAGGTTCCCCAAGTGGGCTTGCCCCAAATTGAGCCGGTAACCAGAGATACAAACGTCAACAACGCACCAATCGGTGCGGCAGATTTCATCACCATAAACGGCAACTTCATTTTCCAGATAAGACCAACTGCACCGGAAATCGCCATGATGTAATACCCCGCCAAGGCTAAAAACGCGGCGGGAACATGGATATAAATAATGCGGTAACTATTGCCCTGCTTAAAATCGGCCGGTGCAAATGCCAACCCCCACACGGCAGCAGTCACAATAAGCGCGATGCTGAGAATGGCCAACCAAGGCAGCCAGGGAGTTGTTTTTTCATAAAACCAACGGGGAGAACCTAACCGGTGAAACCATTGCCATGCCATAGTTGTGAGACCTTATCGCTGAAGCTGTTAGCTGATCGTTATTATTAGTTAACCATTTGTACTGATACGCAGGGCGCCCAGTGCTGCAATTGGAGCAAGCACTATCGCCAATGCGAGAAATGCACCCAACACTGCGAGTTGCATGCCAATTGCACCGCCCTGCACTGCAGTCTGTACTGCACTCGCACCAAAAATCAGTACGGGAATATACAGGGGCATCACAATCAGGGACAACAACAAACCACCCTTGCGTAGTGAAACTGTTAAAGCAGCACCCACCGCGCCAATCAGGCTCATCGATGCAGTACCTAAAGCCAATGACGCCAACAGTGGCAGATAACCTTCGATTGGCAAACTCAACATTAAACCCAACACAGGTGCCAATAAGGTTACAGGCAACCCTGATACCAACCAATGCACCAACACTTTTGCCATCACCGTAAAATACAGTGCCTGTGGGCTAATCAACATCTGCTCCAGGGAACCATCGTCGTAATCGCTGCGAAATAACCCATCGAGCGACAAGAGTGTGGCCAGGAGCGCCATCACCCAGACAATTCCCGGTGCGAGCAGCGCCAATACCGTTTTTTCCGGGCTGACCCCCAACGGAATCAGGGTTACTGCAATCAGGAAAAATACCAGCGGATTGGTCAACTCCGCTTTGTGTCGCGCAGCAATCAATAAGTCGCGACGAAAGCTGGCGATAAATCCACCCAATAGACTCGCTGCAGGGGAATTATCACGCATGATATGCATCCCCGTCGCTCAGACTACCAAGTCCAATTTTAGTTTTATCGCGAGCGGGCTGATAATCCTGCAGATTCACCATGCGCAGCTGAGGGAGACTTAAATCCTGATGGGAGGTAAGGATCACCACCCCACCCTTGGCTGACTGTTGGGCGATAAGCGACTCCAACTGGCTGACGCCCAATTTGTCGATAGCGGTAAAAGGCTCATCGAGAATCCAGATACGCGCACGACTTAAATGCAACCTGGCCAAGGCAACCCGGCGCAGCTGCCCTGCCGATAGCTGGTAGCAGGGCGTATCCTCATAACCATAAAGACCGACCGCTGCCAAAGCATCACCGATAGAAATAGCAGCGCCACTTTGGGCTTTATACCACTCCAGGTTTTCAGCAGGTGTTAAAGCCTTTTTTATACCCGGTAAATGACCGAGATAAAGACTATCGCCAGCAAACTCCCAAGCTGCTTCTGGCAAGGCTTGGCCAGCGTAGCGAATTTGGCCGTGAAAATCCGTGCTGATACCCGCAAGGGCGCGCAATAAAGTAGTTTTCCCCGCGCCGTTGGGGCCGCCGATTTGCACCACATCACCGGGAAATAGTTGCACATCCAACCCAGAAAATAGCAATCGCTCATCCCGCTCACAGCCAAGATTACGCAGTTCAAGCAGCGGAATTGCCGCCTCAGTTACCGATTCGGTCATGCTTATTATTTGCCTTGGCGTGTATGGTAGCTACAGGAAACGTCTTATGAGCCGCTATACTCTGCAAATCGACCCAGCAAAACGGCTTTTCGAGGCCGTCGATTATAGCGATCTGCGCATCGGCATAGCACCCCAATTTACGTTTTTGATCACATTAATATCTATTCGAGATAAGCCATGGAGCTGAGTTCCATCACCGACAAGCTGGTACAAAACGTCCAGCGCGCGCAGATCGAACAAATAATGTCGATTACCAAAGTGCTCGGCTTAAAAGTAGGCAGCCAATTCCTGGCAGATGTCCAAAAAGTAACCCAGGCAACACCGGAAGAGCGCGCTCAACTGGTTAAATACATTGAAGCCAATCTAGCGCAACTCAATAAAAATTCCGCCGCTCCTGCAATCAAAGCATTGATCAGTGAATTAGAAACACAAAAAAATATTGCGCAAACTCCAGGCGTTAAACTTGTCACTCTCGCGGTGAATACCCAAGCGGCTGTCATCCCAAGTATTCCAGCTACAACAACTCCGCCGGTACCAATAGCGACAACACTGCTCACTTACACCAACCAACCTCTGCAAATTGGCCAAACGTTATTGATGCAATTAAGTGAAGGGCAAAAACTGCAATTATTGCAACCTTTGACCAAAACAGAAATTGCCACTTTCAATACACTTTTGCAAACCGGGAATTTGCCAACCACAATAACGCCCAACACCACACAAGCCAACACAAATCCAGTAAATACAAATAACCTTAACCATTCACAATTAGCTACTAGCAACCTATTGAATAATGGGGTCATCACCAAAGAAAATGTCTCTGCAGTGCTTGAGCAAAACAAACTTGCAGCAATTAAAACGACTGACGCGATTGGCGAAACCCTGCGACGCTTGTTGCCGCAAAAAGATAAAGGACAAGATTTGCTAGCGAGCCTGCCAAAAATTACCCAGTTCATTCAACAGCTACCACTTGCAGAGCGAAAAGAGTGGCTCTCAAGCCAAGTGCAGCAATCACTTAAAACCCTGGCTAACCATATTCGTTTATCAGATCAGCTCACCAACCCCAAATTAGTGGAGATGACGCTAAAAAATAACGGCCAGAGTTTCGAACACAAATTAGCGCAACTCGTTACTGGCAAACAAAGTAGTGAGCCAGTATCAACATTGTCTACTGGCGCCCTATTAGCGCAAAAAAATTCACCACCCGCATCGACTACTCTAGTTAATCCGGCATCCACTGCGAAGCCTGGCTTATTAACAATCACTACGCCACCCAGCTCCAACAATAAAACCACAATATCCACGCAAAACCCTGTTGAAAAAATAGCAACCCAGGATTTAAAAGGTGCATTGCTAGGATTATTACACCAGTTGGATACCGAACTGGAAACCACAAAACCTGCATTACCCGGATCCCCCCTGGCAACAGAAATAAACAAAAATGTATTGGCAATCGCCCTGCCGCAATTTTTAGGTATGCTCGCCCACAGACAACAAGGTGAGCTAAGCCAAAAACAATTGCGCACGCAATTGGTCATGCTGATGCACCAATACACCTTGGGCAGCATCGCAAAAATCCAACTGCAACAAGTGCACACACTGAATCATCAATTAGGCCAAGCCGATCAAGCACAGACAACACAATCATGGCAATTTGAAATCCCGGTGCGCCAAGGGCAAGACGTGCACCCATTGCACATCCAAATGGAACAGCAATGGGTTGAAGAACAAAATGAAAATGCGGAAAAAAACAGTACGCGGGTGCGCCAATGGAATGTGATGCTCAGTTTTGATTTGCCTTTAATCGGTCAGTTTTATGCGCAGCTCACATTACTCGGCGATAATCTTTCAGCAAAATTTTTGGCAGAAAATGAAAACACATTACAAGAAGCAAAAAATAAAATTGACGGGTTAAAAACACAATTAGAGCGCGAAGGTATTCAGGTTGCACAAATGCAATGTGTACCTGGCCTGCCGCCCAAACCCAAAATGTCATTTAGCTATTCGCTGGTGGATGTAAAAACCTGAGGTATTACATTATGGCTTCACAATACTCACCGCAAGAACTGCAAAAAGCCGTCGCACTTTATTACGATGGAAAAAACGCTCCCCATGTCAGTGCCAAAGGTACTGGCGAAGTTGCCGAACAAATTATCGCTATTGCTCAGGAACATGGGGTTCCCCTGTGCGACAACTCCGCACTTGTTGATTTGTTGGTAACACTGGAGCTGGGCGATGAAATCCCCGAAGCCCTGTATATCGCCGTTGCCTACATCATTGCCTTTGCCTACCAACTTGAAGGCAAAATCCCCGATGCCTGGCAGAACCACTAATCCATTCATGATTAACCCCTCCGCGATTAATCGTCCTTTCTTCGGCACACAACACACAATTTTTACAAAAAACACACAAAGCGTTCGATTTCCACCCTTCCCAAGCCCCCACTATGATGCGATTATGACGTCACTTTTTTGACATCCTCCATACCCATTGCGCCGCACACTAATGAATCACTTTATCACCAGCGAACAACTCAAAACGCAACTGGGCAAGGTTGTGATCTTCGATTGCCGTTTTAACTTAATAAATAAAACCCTCGGCAGAGAACAATATCGCGCAGGGCATATTCCCGGCGCCTACTTTCTGGATCTGGAAAAAGATCTCTCCAGTGAAACCGGTACCCACGGCGGCCGCCACCCCTTACCCGATACAGAAACGCTCAGTAAAAAATTGCGCTCTGCCGGCGTCAACCAACATTCCCTGATTGTGGTTTACGATGATTCACGTATGGGCTATGCCGCTCGTGCGTGGTGGCTGTTACGCTATTTCGGGCATTCGCAGGTATTGATTCTCGATGGTGGTTTTACTGGCTGGATTAGCGCTGGTGGTGCAATAGATAGACGTGAACCCACTATCAAAAATGGTAATTTTAAAGCGAGCTTACAAGAAGACTGGATCGTAAACCGCGACGATATTTTACTAGCAGGCTCAAGCTTCACGCTGATCGACTCGCGCGAAACCAAACGCTACCTCGGTGAGGAAGAGCCTATAGATCCGGTGGCAGGCCACATTCCCGGTGCGCTCAATTATTTTTGGCAGGATGCTACGACTGAGCAGGGTTTTATTCAATCGGATGAAGTACAGCGTAAACGTTGGGCGGATTTAACCGGGCGCGATAATCTGGTGGTGTATTGCGGCTCTGGTGTAACCGCTTGCGTAAATCTGTTGTCACTGGAGATGAGCGGAGTAAAAGCAAAACTCTATCCAGGGAGCTGGAGCGATTGGTGCTCCTATTTACCCAAATAGTGCTGCCCATTACCAAAACAAGACGATATAAAAAAGGCGAGCAACGTTGAGATTGCTCGCCTTTTTTTATTCAGTCAATTCAAACTAGTTCGTGTACTCATACTCAATTCGCACATCCTGTGGGCCACCACTATCATCATCGATATTGGAGCGACCATGAAAACGCATAAGGTATTTTCCGTTTGGATCGTAGGCGAGATTAATAGGGTCAGCAAACAGTGAAACAAATTTTTGTGCGGGCGCTATGCGGAAATAAATCCAATCACGCCCAAAGTTTGCATCATATACCGGCGATTCAGGTCCCTTGATCTTACGCACCTCTAATTGCAGGCTGCTCAAACGGCTGGGCATTGCAAAATCAAATTTCAACCGCTTGCCGGCAACCAACTTATCCCAATTGAGTTGGATATACGCATCAAAACCCGCGTCAATCACCATGCGTGCATTATCGTAAATCACTTTTTCATTTTGTGCGCTGTTCATGCCATGGGTAAGTACCAAACGGGCACCTTGAAACTGAGCCGAGACATATTCGTTGTCCCGTGTGTCTTCGTAATTAAAACTGGGTTGATAGGGTTCGCCCTGATACACCAGTGTTTTTGAAGCAAAAGTGTTGCCCTCTGGCGTTACATAATCCACTCGCACCGATTGATTTTCATCAATGCCGGTATAGAGCTCGCGATAAATAAGCTGGTTATTTTCAAGATTGTAGGCACTGCCTGCAACGACATAATTGTCTTGCGCTAACACAGTTGTTGTAGAAAATCCCGCAAGAGCGGAGAACAGGCTGCAAGCCAAAACACTACGAAGATAATCTGGTCGTTTTACGCTGGACATAAGATAAGACCCTCAAGCTAAGAAAACGATGCAGTGGCAGTACTACCAGCCACAGGATCGCTATTATAGGTAAAACGTGAACCAAGGGGCTAGACCATTCCGCCGAAGATAAACTAACGCCCGCAAGATAGCTCAAGGGCGCAGCAATAGCTCCCAATAAAGCAGACCACAGGGGACGCGAATAGATCCATACCAGAGAGTGATTAAGGGTGATGCCCAACAGTGCCCACAAGCAAACTAACCATAGCGGCGGCAGATAAGCAGATTCAGCAAACTGGATTTGGCCGCTGTGCAAAAGCAGCGAATCGTGAAGCAAACCAAGGGCTATAGACATAAGTACAGCAATGGCATCCTCGCGACGCTGCTGCACATGAATAAAATGGAAAATGATGGCTGTAAGCGTAAATACCCCTGCCCAAAAATTGCCGCACAAAATACAAACGAACCAACCAACCTGAAACAATACGGCATTGGTGATGGTAAAAGCCAATGCCCTATTTATCATTGGAAATATCCATTGCGGTATTGTGGTTTCGCTAACACCACTTGTGCTGTGCCTATACTACGCTCGATAAAACCACCCTCGCAGTAACAGAGATAAAACTCCCACATACGGATAAACCGATCATCAAAGCCCTGCGCACGCACCGCCTCTAACTTTGCATTAAACGCCTCGCGCCAGTGTTTCAATGTCTGTGCGTAATGCTCACCAATATCTTCGATGTGCAAAATATTCAGATCGGTTTTGCGTTTTGCAAAATCGCTGATAACTGCAATAGAGGGCAGCGAACCACCGGGGAAAATATAGCGTTGAATAAAATCCACCGTCTTGCGCGCCATGTCATAACGCTGATCAGCAATGGTAATTGCCTGCAACAACATGAGCCCATTAGGTGCTAACAAACGCGAACAAGTAGAAAAGTACTGATCGTAATGTTCGTGCCCTACCGCTTCAATCATTTCAATAGAAACGAGTTTACTGAACTGGCCGCGTAGATCGCGGTAATCATCAAATAGTACCGTGATGCGATCACTTAAACCCGCATCGGCCACTCTAGCCAAAGCATATTCACGCTGCTCGAGAGAAATAGTGGTAGTAGTAACACGACACCCATAGTGTTGCGCCGCATAAATTGCCATGCCGCCCCAACCTGTTCCTATCTCAAAC
>NZ_JBRFPI010000067.1:0-14904 GCF_053579595.1 Cellvibrio sp. | reverse complement strand
CAACAGAACTCGCAACCGCCGGCTGGCAGCCACCCGCGCGCGGCGCAGATTGTTCTCGGCGATCGTGTCTTGTTTCGCGGCCAGGCGCGCCGTGAAGGTGGCGGCCGCCGCACCCAGCGACGTTTGCAGGCGGACCCGGTTCTCCACTACATCAGCTAACACATTGGCGCGCAAAACCAGCAGTACATTTCGGTGGCAAATTCCGCATTATCGATTTCCCTCTCTCTAATTGCGTCAACTCCGGCATTCGCCGTATCAGCGTATTAACCCAATACAAATCGCATTCATTGGATCGTCACGTACAACGCGGCTGGGGGTTTCTGGGGGGCGAACTCGGTGAGTTTGTTGAATTATTGCCCGCGCAGCAGCGCTTGAGTGAATCTTGGTATGCCGGCACAGCCGATGCAGTTTTACAAAATATCGATATCATTCGTCGCCACAACCCTGAGTATGTATTAATTCTCGCGGGCGACCATGTATATAAAATGGATTATGGCACCATGATTGCGGCGCACGTTGAGCGCGGTGCAGATATTACTGTGGGCTGTATTGAAGTCCCTCTGGAGATCGCACATGCATTTGGTGTGATGGATATGGACAAAGATTATCGCATTGTAAAATTTACTGAGAAGCCGGCGCATCCCGAACCCATGCCCGGCAAGTCCGATAAAGCGCTTGCCTCAATGGGCATTTATGTTTTCAGTACCAAAGTACTGTTCCGCGAATTGCTAAAAGATCGCGACAATCCAAATTCTTCACACGATTTTGGTAAAGATATTATTCCATCTATGATCAAATCCCATCGCGTCACAGCATTTCCTTTCCGCGATCCAGTCTCAGGTGGCGATGCTTACTGGCGTGATGTAGGAACGGTTGATTCACTCTGGGAAGCTAACCTTGAATTAACTGGTATCACTCCTGAATTGGATTTATACGACGCCGCTTGGCCAATTTGGACTTATCAAGAGCAAGTAGCACCGGCAAAATTTGTATTTAATGATGAAGGTCGTCGCGGATATGCCGTTGATTCTTTGATTGCTGGTGGTTGTATTATTTCTGGCTCGGCAATAAAACATTCACTGTTATTCCCACGTGTTCGCGTTCACTCCTATTGCGAGATTGAAGACTCGGTTTTATTTCCCAGCGTGGAAGTAGGGCGCCGCTGTAAAATCCGCAAGGCGCTGATTGATCGCCGCTGCAAAATTCCCGAAGGCACTATTATTGGTTACGACGAAGAAGCAGATAGAAAACGCTTCCATATTTCCCCCAAAGGTGTAGTGCTGGTGACTCCCGACATGTTAGGACAGGATGAAATCAATGGCTAACAATGGCAAAACGAAGGTCGTTTTTCTCTGGCATATGCATCAGCCCGATTATCGCGACATTATGACGGGTGAATACTATTTTCCCTGGACTTACCTTCACGCCATTAAAGATTATGTGGATATGGCTGCGCACATAGAAGCGCAGCCAGCTGCTAAAGCTGTGGTGAACTTCGCCCCCATATTACTTGAGCAGTTAGATGACTATGCGCAGCAAATTGCTGCGCATTTAAAAGACCAGAGTAAAAAAATCAAAGACGCAGTGCTTGCGTCATTGGTTGAGCCTGTGTTACCTGCACCAGGCACCATGGCATTTACCGATCTCGCTAAAAAATACTTACGCGCAAATCGCGAGCGTATGATCGAACGCTTTCCTGCCTATCACGAACTCGCTAATGTGGTTGGTACATTTGACGAAAAGCCCTTTATCAGCCGCTATCTGAATGAACAGTTTTTAATAGATTTGGGGGTTTGGTATCACATCAGCTGGCTGGCAGAAATTCCGCGCCGCGCGGACGAGCGCATTCAGCGGCTGCAAAAAAAAGAGCGCAATTATTCGCTGGAAGATCGCCGCGAATTATTGGGTATCATTGGTGAGCTGATCGCATCGATTGGACCGCGTTATCGCAAACTTGCTGAGTCTGGCCAAATCGAATTGTGCATGAGCCCCTATGCACACCCCATTATTCCGCTGCTGATCGATTTAAATAGTGCGAAAGAAGCAATGCCCGACGTGAGTTTACCTAACGCAGCCTTTTATCCCGACGGCCGTAATCGTGCCAAATGGCATCTGCATGAAGGCTTTAAAACCTTCGAGCAATATTTCGGCATGCGCCCACGTGGCTGCTGGGCGTCAGAAGGTTCTCTGAGCGATGAGACGTTAAAGTTACTGCATGAGGCAAAATTTGATTGGGCTGCAACGGGCGATTCGGTGTTGCACAACAGCCTTCGTGCACAGGAAAATCGAACTGTTGCAGAGCAAATCCGTAGCGACAACCAATCTCTGCATCGCGCGTATGAATTTGCCCATGTCAAAATCAATACGTTTTTCCGCGATGACGGCTTGTCCGATCTGATTGGATTTAAATATGCCACCTGGCATTCGGATGATGCGGTTGGCGACCTGCTTAATCACATGGTGCACATAGCCAACGCCAGTAACGATACAAAAAATACGGTTATTTCAGTGATCATGGACGGCGAGAATGCATGGGAATATTTCCCTGAAAATGCCTACCATTTTTTACATACGCTCTATGAGCGTTTAACAACACATCCACAACTTGAGCTTGCGACTTACAGTGAGGTGCTTGATCAGCAGCAACCTGTTCCGGTTGCCATGCCACACCTTGTTGCCGGCAGCTGGGTCTATGGGACTTTCTCTACCTGGATCGGCGACAAAGATAAAAATCGCGGCTGGGATATGCTTTGCGATGCCAAGCAGCAAGTGGATCACGCACTCAGCAAACGCAGTTTTTCCGCTGCGCAATTAGCACAAATTGAAAAGCAACTTGCACTTTGTGAAGGATCAGATTGGTTCTGGTGGTTTGGCGATTACAACCCGTCACAAAGTGTCAGCGATTTTGAATATCTCTTTCGCCGCCACTTAATGAATTTGTATTCACTTATCGAACAACCAGCGCCCGCTTATTTACATCAAGTTATTAGTGTTGGCGGCGGTGATCCAGCTACCGGTGGTGTGATGCGCCAAGGCCATGCAAATTAACAATCCCTGTAGTACTGTAAAAAGATCGAAGTTGTTTTTTTGTAACTTATAAAAAGGGAAGGGCATTGATGGCAGACAAATCACCACTTTTTCAACGACGCACTGCTGGTGTTTTGTTGCATCCAACTTCTTTACCTTGCTCTGAAACTTGTTGGGGTGAAAATAACAAAAAAGCATTCGGCACTTTAGGAAAAGACGCCTATTATTTTATAGATCTTGTTGCCCAAGCAGGGCTGACCATTTGGCAAATGCTGCCCACTGGCCCAACTCAGGCGGATATGTCGCCGTATCAATCTATTTCAGCGCATGCGGGCAATCCAGACTTGATTAGCCTTGACTCACTATTCGAAAAAGGCTGGATAACAGAAGGGGATATCCAGTCAGTTGGTGAAACGTCCCTGTCCTATGCACGTCAGCAGGGCGCGGTTTCTTTTTACCAATATATAGAAGGTGATGCAGGCGAGAGTACTCGACGTTTATTTGAGAATTTTTGCTCACAACAGAATTACTGGTTAGATGATTTTGCGCTGTTCAGTGCATTGCGGACTGAATTTAATGGCTCGTCCTGGAACACATGGCCATTGGATTTGCGTAAACGTAACAACAAGGCACTGGAGAAAATTCGCACTCAACTTAAAGCTGCCATTGATACCGTATTATTTGAGCAGTTTGCTTTTTTTAGCCAGTGGCAAGCACTAAAACAATATGCAAATGAAAAAGGAATTAGTTTGTTCGGTGACATGCCAATATTCGTTGGCCACGACAGCGCTGATGTCTGGGCGCAGCAACATTATTTTCAATTGGATGAAGAAGGTAATCCGCTCACGGTTGCTGGTGTTCCACCCGATTATTTTTCTGAGACTGGACAGCACTGGGGGAATCCGCATTATGCATGGGAAGTCATGGCGGCAGACGGATTCCAGTGGTGGTTAGCACGCTTACGAACACAATTGCAGTTGTTTGACCTAATCCGTATTGATCACTTCCGAGGGTTTGAAGCCTATTGGGAGATCCCCGGCAAAAGTCACGATGCACGTTTAGGTAAATGGGTTAAAGCGCCGGGCGAGGCTTTTTTACAGGCATGTTTTGAAGCTTATCCAGGCCTACCTTTGGTGGCAGAAAATCTTGGTGTGATTACCGATGAGGTTGAAGCGTTACGCAATCAATTTGAATTGCCTGGAATGTTGGTGCTTCAATTCGCATTTGATGGCAACACAAATAATCCACATTTGCCGCACAACCATACACGCAATGATGTGATTTACACGGGCACTCATGATAACGATACGACGGTTGGCTGGTTCGACACGTTATCAGAGGCGAATCGCAAACAAGTGAAGCAATATTGTTTTAATTCCGCAGATGAAATGCCCTGGCTGTTAATTGAAGCAGCGCTGGCATCGGTAGGGCGCATGGCCATTATTCCCATGCAGGACTTTTTGGAGCTGGATGGAGGGCACAGGATGAATATGCCCGGTACAACGGATAAAAATTGGGTGTGGACGTTTTCGTGGGATCAAGTTGACCCCACACTTGCTGAACGTATTCGGCAGTTATTAACAACCTATAACCGTTTGAGCTAGCCGCGCTGTAAGCCAAGGGTAATAGAACATTAATCACTCAACTTTATGTAGGAACCGCTATGGAACACAGATGCAGCGCGCGCTATACAGCCGACATTAAAATCCTGATTTATCGATACGACATTCCGGTAGCCATAGGTCGCATCAAAAACGGCACACGCTACGGTTTATATATCGAATCAGATTTGGCAGATGTAAAGCCGTTGCAACAATTAGGTATAGAAGTACTGGTGTATCGAAGTGCACAGAAATTACAGCGCTACCGATTTGATTCGATTGTTATACACACCACAGACCATGGCTTTGGTGTCGAATTGGATGCATTAGGTGAAGATGCCGGCAATCAGTTGGCTGAAATGCTGCGCGCATCGCCAGAAACCCCACAGGAAAGTGAATTGTTTGATATGGTAGCAAGTGCTTGATGTCGTTGTGACAAAAAGCATCTTTTAGCGTGTTGGTTGAATTCCGAGGAGTAAATGAGTTGGGTTGGAATTATATGTAATTGCGCATAATGTATATTATGTTAAATTGCATATTCTATAAATATCAATAACTTACTCCCCAACTTAATTTCTCCCTTGTTTTTCAAGCAAGGCATTGTACTACTCCATTCGATGGCAATTGCTCTATGAAGCATAAACAACTGTTAGAGCGTCTATACGCTGAAGTCGAAACAGTCATTCTCAGTAAACAGCACCCGGTTACCGGATTGCTGCCTGCAAGTACAGCGATTAATAATCACGGTGATTACACCGATGCGTGGGTGCGCGATAACGTTTATTCCATCGTATGCGTATGGACCTTGGGTATGGCGTTCAAGCACCAGGGTGAAGATCACAAGAGCGACCAGCTACAACAATCCACTATCAAATTGATGCGCGGTCTGCTGCAATCGATGATGCGCCAGGCACAGAAAGTTGAGAAATTTAAGCATTCGCTGGAAAACGGTGATGCGCTTCACGCCAAATACGACACAGCGACCGGCTTACCTGTGGTGGCAGACGATGCCTGGGGTCACCTCCAGATTGATGCTACCTCTGTCTTCCTTCTGATGCTGGCGCAAATGAGCGCATCTGGCTTGCGTATTGTCTGTACGCACGACGAAGTCGATTTCGTTCAAAATCTTGTGTATTACATTGCCAGCGCTTACCGCACGCCGGATTACGGGATTTGGGAGCGCGGTAATAAAGTTAACAATGGTAAAACAGAAATCAACGCCAGCTCGGTCGGTATGGCTAAGGCAGCATTGCAAGCCTTGGATGGTTTTAATCTATTTGGTAAACACGGTGATAGAAGGGCGGTAATTCATGTAATTGCCGATGCAATTTCTTTAGCTAGAACCACCCTCGCCTCACTACTACCGCGCGAGTCACTTTCCAAAGAAACAGACAGCGCACTACTGAGCATTATTGGTTTTCCCGCCTTTGCGGTGGGTAAAGAAACCTTGGCAACACAAACGCGCGATTCAGTATTGACCAAACTTGGCGGCAATTACGGTTGCAAACGTTTTTTATGGGACGGACACCAGACCGTCCTTGAAGAAAGCTCGCGTATTTATTACGAACACGATGAGCTGGGCAATTTTGCGAACGTCGAATCAGAATGGCCTCTTTTCTTCACCTATTTATATATCACAGCATTGTTTGATGGCAGTGAAGCTACGGCAAAACATTATCGGAAAAAACTTGAATCATTAATGGTAAGTGTTGATGGCATTGGCTTGTTGCCAGAACTCTATTACTTGCCATTGGAAAATGTTGAAGCGGAAAAGAAAAATCCTCGCTCACAAACACGCATACCTAACGAAAACGTTCCTTTGGTGTGGGCACAAAGTTTATATTTAACCGGTTTAATGTTAGATGAAGGCTTGGTTAGCACAGATGACCTTGATCCGTTAAAAATGCGGCGCCGCTCTACCCGCTTTATCAAATCCAACATTGCACTCGTGGTATTGGCAGAAAATGACACCATTAAACAACATCTTGCTAAGCACGGTGTGATTGCTGAAAGTTTGCAGGATATTAAACCCATGGGTGTAGTATCTGCATCCAGTCTGATGGAAGCATATGCGCACGTAGGTGAAAATAAATCTCTCGGTTTGTCGGGGCGACCACGTCGACGCGTACAAAGCTTGGCAACATCGCAGACCTATGAAATCAACAACAAAGTCTATTTGAGTTTGTCATGGCTGCAAAGCGAGCGCGAAGATTATCGCCGCTATGACGCACAATGGGTGATAGAAAATCTGACGCAGGAGATTCAGTTTATTTATAAAAACTGGCTCAGCTCAGAAGTCGCAGTATTTACATTAATGATGGATCATCGATTATATAAAGTACCTAATGCGGAGCTCTTATTTGCAACGCTACGCGATTATCAATTGCGTACCGAGCATGAATATGTAGGTTATGCCTCTGCAAACCTCGCTTATCGGGCATCAAGGGTGAATAGCTTATCTATCCCCTATTTCCACATCCCATCAATGAATAATCAAATACTAGCTGCCACCTCAGGCGACGATGCACTCCAACCTGCCCAGTTGGAATCTGCTGCGGCAGCTATGCTCGAACATTTTTACACCGAAAGCGATATCATTACCTATCGCAAGTTTTCGCTTTACGTTAAAAACCGCAAGCTTACCGACAACATTGGTGTTGATGGCGCAGTCATCACGGTGAAAGATCTGATCCGCGATTTTTTCTTTCGCTCACAAAAAGTTAACTACTGGCTATTGTCGCGTTTTTGTTTTTCACAATTAAATTACACGCTCACTGATTTATCAGACAGCTTAACCCTGCTAGCTGCGCGCAACTTAACGATTACCGTTGGCGATAATAATCATACTGAAATCAAAGTGGATCAGTCATTTTCCAATGCTACTTATTTTGAAAGTGTGCGGCAGCTATTTCCCGATTTGCTTGAGCGCACTTTGGTACAGGAATTAATTTCAGCGATTGGCTCGTTGATTCGCTCTGAACCAAAACTGTTCGACGGTTTACATTCTGTGCAATTGCGTAACTTTATGCTGTTGTGTGCAATGGATAAAGGTGATGCTGAAGATGTCAGCATGCTTGAATGGCTTGGGTTACAATCGCCGGCAAAGTTGTACAAAAAAATCCGTTCAATTCTTACCTCGCGCAAGAAAGTATTCTCTCAGGGTATTAACCATATCACTCCCTATAAAATTCATCACAATGAAAATATTGAAGATGAAAATCCGGTGCTTTCCGATGCAATGGATACCGACTGGTTGGAATGGCGTACCGCACGCGGGCTAATCACGCATTTTGATGCCAACTTCCTCAAAGATATTTGGCACAGCTTGATGTTTTCCCAATCCCTGGTATTTAGCAATGCCAGCGGTGGAAGTTTTCACTTGGATTGCAAAACCATTCGCCAATCAATGACCCCGGGGGAGGAAAGTTTCGCGCACTTAATCGATCAACTGACTCATCAACTCTACCCTGCATATTACAAAAGTGCAGTGGTAGAGGCTCTCTATGCCTATACTCAGTTTTGTATTAATAATCCGCAAATGCGCTTTCAAAAGCCTCTGGTTTTTCGTGAAGTGTTAGAGCGTGCAGCGGTACGTTATATGAATGAACGCAGGGCGCAGATGAGCAGCTTGGGTATAGAGACCGACTTGACCGTTTTTATGCAGCAATCGCCGCATATTGTGAATCTCTATGTAACCCTGATTTATGCCGAAATAACCCAACCTTATTGAGTGGGAGCGGAAAAGGCACCCAGGGTGCAGGGTTTTACGAAATATATTTCGCTCCCCCATAGGCTCTCGTTAGCGTAGCGTTTAGAATGCGGCCAATTCCTTGGCGACTCTGCCGCACATTAAAGTTGAGTACTATGAAACTACTAGGGCCTACGCTGCTGATTTTGGGCGCAATCCTGAATATCCTTGCATTGTTTATGTTGGTGCCCTTGGCACTGTCCATCACGTACAACAGCGATAATCAAATCGCCTTTTTTTCTTCCGCCGCCATCACCAGCTTGGTAGGTATTGTTTTTTTGTTGATCGGCAAAAAATCCCGCCTGGATTTTATGCAGCCACGGCAGGTATTTCTGATCACCACCAGCGCTTGGACCGGTGTATCACTTTTCAGCGCATTACCTTTCATCCTTATCGACCACCCCCTTACTCTCGCCGATGCCGTGTTTGAAGCGGTATCAGGAGTTACCTCAACAGGCTCATCGGTCATGGCCGGATTGGATTCCTTACCTAAAGATATTTTGCTCTGGCGCTCCATGCTCAATTGGATTGGTGGGGTGGGAATTATCGGAATGGCGATTGCAATATTGCCGTTCTTGCGCGTGGGCGGTATGCGCCTCTTCAAAACAGAATCATCAGACTGGTCAGATAAGGCTATGCCGCGCGCACAGAGTTTGATGGCAATGATTATTTATTGTTATCTCCTGCTTTCCCTGATTTGTTGTTTGGCGTTTTGGCTGGCAGGAATGGATTTTTTTAATGCCGTGAATCATGCAATGACCACTGTATCTACCGGTGGTTTTTCTACATCGGATAGTTCATTTGCCCAATTTGATAGTTTGTTAATTCACTGGATTGCTATCATATTTATGCTGGCGGGCGCCTTTCCATTTGTGCTATTCGTGCGTTTATTGGTGAACAAAAAATTCATTGTATTTAAGGATACCCAAGTGCGCGGTCTGCTATGGGTTGTGGCAGTGACCACGTTGATATTAACCGCGCAACTCATTCTAACCAATCAAATGGATCCCTTTAGAGCCTTAACGATGGCTTGCTTTAATCTTGTGTCAGTCACTACCACCACAGGTTTTGCATCGGGTGACTATCAACTTTGGGGGGCTCTGCCGTTAATCGTATTTTTCTTTGTTACCTTTGTGGGTGGATGCTCCGGGTCTACAACGGGTGGCATAAAAGTGTTTCGTTTACAAATCTTCGGCGGTCTTGTGAAAGAGCAAATCATGACCGCCATTCACCCGCGCGCCATTATCAGTCGCCGCTACAATAATCGCCTAATCAGCTCGGAAATAATCGCCTCATCAATTTCCTATATGTTTTTAATGACGGCTTGTTTGGTTGTTATCGCAGTTATTCTTGCACTGACAGGATTGGATTTAGTGACCAGCGTGACAGGCGCGGCTACCGCATTAATGAACGTAGGCCCAGGATTAGGCCCAATCATCGGCCCAGCCGGAAATTTTTCCAGTTTAAGCGATACCGCTAAATGGGCGCTTTCTGCAGGCATGTTGCTTGGCCGTTTGGAGTTTTTAACTATTCTGGTGATCTTCACTCCTGCATTTTGGCGCGCATGATGAATGCTGAAAAAGTTCTCCGTAAATTTGCGTATCCCATTGGAATTTTATTTCCCTGGTTGCTCACGCCCTTTGCATTTTTGGTGACGGACTCACTACCCAAAGCCAATGTGCCGCTGCTTTATATAGTGATGGTGGTATTTATCGCCATTAACGTGACTGTGGAATTGGCCATCATTAACGCCCTCTCCAGTTTTTTTGCGTTCAGTTTCTTCTTTGCCGAGCCCTATGGTTCCATCATGATTCACCAAGATGAGGACCTGCTAACAATTTCGCTTTTTCTATTAACATCCATTTTGGTGGGGTACATGGCCACCAAACATAAAAAAAATGTACAGAAAATCCGCATGCGCGAATTTATGACGGATATCGAATTAGAGCTGTTGGAACGATTACCAAAAGCGATAGATACCAAAGATGTCATTGCAGCCTTGCGCGATGCACTCAAGCCTTGGCAGGAGCACTGTGTACTTATAACCCATGAAGACAACTGGGTCACCCACCCTATGATTAGGCGCTTAACCAATTTGCGAAAAACATACTTGGAAGAGTTGCTTGAGTTGCGCTTAACACCAGAAACTATCGCTAAAATTCCTGAGCTTGAACAAGAACACGATGTCTATTTTCTTTATAGCTCTCGTCAGGTAATTGGTTTGTTGCGTATTGCTACTGAAAACATTCAACATTTGCCGCGCGATATTTTTTTACTGCTATTGCATCAAGTTAACATTTCACTGGAGCGGACTCGTTTAGCTGCTGACCTTGAAAAAGAAAAAATTGCCAAAGAAAATGAATTGTTACGCTCATCACTACTATCATCTGTTTCGCATGATTTCCGCACCCCACTCACTACTATGATTGGAGCCACATCAACTGTACTTGAGTTTGGTGAACATCTTGATAAACAACAAACTCGGGAACTTTTAAATACCGTGCTGGAAGAGGCAGAACGACTCAACCGCTACACCCAGAATTTATTAGACATGACTCGCTTGGGGTTCGGCCAGATGCAGCTTGAATGCAATTGGGTGAGCGTAGAAGAAATCTTGAGTGTGGTAAAAAAACGTTTGCGCCCGTTACTGACACAAAACCACCTGACTGAAGTCATCGCAACACAAGTGCCGTCGCTTTACGTGCACGCAGCACTATTGGAACAGGCCATTTTTAACGTGATCGACAACGCCATCAAGTTTTCTCCTCGCAATGCCAGTATTGATATTGAGTGCGTGAAAGAAGCAGATCAAGTTGTAATCACTATTTGCGATCAGGGCACCGGAATCCCCGAAGATGAGCGAGAAAAAGTATTTGAGCGCTTTCATACAGCAGAAAAGGGGGACAGACGTAAATCGGGCAGCGGGCTTGGCTTAACAATTTGTCGGGGAATGATTATGGCACATGGCGGCAATGTCAGTATTCACCCGAACCCCAAACGCGTGGGCGACAGGCTTAATCCAGGATGCTGTGTGCGTATTGCGTTGCCGCTTAGTGATCAGCACGAGCAACAAAAACTCCCAAAATCAGAAGAATAGAGATTTAACAGGGATATAACACAGTTACATAGGGCCATTGTTTATACTTCCAAAAAAATGGAGTCCTTATGAGTAGAATTTTAATCATTGACGACGAACCCCAGATTCGTCGTTTTTTGCAAATAGGCCTGACTGCCCAAGGCTATGTCATTCTGGAGGCCGATACCGGCAGACAAGGTTTGGTATTGGCGGCAGAGGAAACACCCGATCTCATCATTCTGGATATGGGCTTACCTGACCTGGATGGACAGGTAGTACTAAAAAAACTGCGCGATTTTTTCCACCAACCCATTATTGTCTTGTCTGTGCGCAACCGCGAATCCGAAATTGTGCAGGCACTGGATGTGGGCGCCAATGATTACGTAGTCAAACCTTTTGGTATACAGGAATTATTGGCACGTATTCGTGGCTTGATCAAAGCCTTTGGCCCTAGCGTTGAAAGCGTACAAAAATTTCAGGATGAGCGTGTGCTCATTGATCTGCAAGAGCGCAAGCTTACCGTGGATGGTGAAGTCGCGAAGCTGTCGCGCAAAGAATTTGAATTATTAAAACGGCTGATCAATAACGCAGGTCGTTTGGTTACACAACAACAGTTATTGCGTGAAATCTGGGGTGGCACCCATGTGGAAGATACGCATTACCTGCGTATTTTTATCGCCCGATTGCGTACTAAATTGGGCGATGATCCATCCAATCCGCGCTACATAGAAACCGAACCCGGTGTTGGTTATCGATTTTTACCCAGCGTAGAAAATTAACCGCAAAAAAAGCTCGCGATCAAAAAGGATCGCGAGCTACCTGAACGATACATCCTGGTACACACACATCTGCAATTACTCTGTTGACAAACCTGCCGCACCAACGCTTTCAGCGGCAAATTGCCCCTACATTTTCTACCAAGCCCGATGCAGCCTCACTAATACAACCGTGCTTGTTATTAATGAATTGCGCACCCACCATCATGTTATTGATACAAGAAGCATCATTCGCCAAGATCCCCATGCCACCAGAGCGGGAAATCACCACACCGGTAAATGTATTGCCCGTTGCTGCCGTACTCGGATCCGTATTGACTTGCGCAAGAAAAATACCGTGTTGCACGCTATCGCGGATATGCAAATTGGTGAAGGAATTATCAAGCGAATCGCGCATGAAGATACCCACGGTTTTATTGTCGGCGATAGTTACGTCATAAAATTTGTTGTTATTGAATTTGATGTCAGTTGAGATGCCTGCCGCTTTATTACCGTACAGATGAATCCCGGAAAAGGTGCTGTCTTCTGTTTCATAACCCGCCAGACCATCAAACTCATTATCGTAAGAGGTATAGTCGCGGATCGTCAGGCGGCGGCATCCCAGTTCAGTCACCAAGCCACCAGACATGGCGCCATAGACAGTGACAGATTGCACCGTACAATCAACACAGCGTCGAATACTAATACCGTTATTGCGCAATGGAAATTCATCGCTGCAAGCCCCCCCCATACACTCTGAAGATTGGTTAGCACGATTGCCGTCAATCATTAAATCAACAACACGCACGTGGCGAGTTGAGCGGCTGGGAACATTTTCAGCGAGCCCCATAATAATGACCGGCGCGTTGGCATTATCCGCAAGGCGTAAGAGTGTTGCTGGCCCTGCCCCTTTTAAGGTGACATTATTTTTGTCGATAATAATGGGATGTGTGCAAGTATAAGTGCCAGGTAAAAGTGCCAGTTCACCACCTTCAGGAGGTAACTGGTTTATGGCAGTTTGGATCGCATCGCAGGTTTTATCTTTGACGGTTTCTGTCGCATTTACCGGTACAGCACCACTCGTCATAAATACGGCAAGCAGCGTCCAGACAACATGTGCTCTATGAGTGATTTTCATAGTCAGGCCTCTCTCGAACGCAGGAGCTTTTCACTCCGCTTATTTGAAGACTAGCTTCAAAAAACGCAGTAACAATGAAAAATATGCCTTTAGCCAAAAAAAATCTAATTTCCCTTAGAGTCCAAATCGTTGGAGCTATATGTTGGGTATTCCAGAAACACAAAAGGGACCAGAGGTCCCTTTTGTGGAGTTTACGTAATGATATTCAAACAACTACTCTGTTTTTGGCATAAGTGGATTACAGTTCTTAATCGTTACTCTGCCCTCTAACAAACTGCCTTTTGAGTACTCACTGAAAATACAGGTGTTGGTTTTTGGATCGTAATTTTCAATCCAGAGGTTGTCGTCTTTCCAGGTAGCTTGCATATGCATTTGTCCATCGGGAACCGCAATCGACATAACACCGCCAAAATTTTTGACAAAATGCTGTTCGTAATGAAAGAAATACATCCCCCAGCCGATGATTAATATTGCCAAACCACCAATCAACCCAGCTTTCCACTTGAGGTAACGGCCTACCCCCCAAAACACAAAAATGGCAACGCTGATAACGGCAATCCAATACAAATAAGTAATCACAAGATGTCCCTCTGGAAGTAAAAGTTACTTCCTATTCAATAGACTTTTGCGCCCCAACGCAAGCAAACCTAACATCAGCAAACTGATTAACCCCATGCTACCGCTGCCGCCATCATCTTTTTTTGTTTCGGTGATGAGGGTGTTTTTGGTCGGATTCAAGTTTGCTGCAGTATCAGGATCCGCATTTAATACCACAATATTTTGGATAAGCACCAAATGCGCGTCGGTGATTGCCACATTGTTAGTATTATCTTGCGCCGTGTAGTTTCTCAACGGGAAACCCTGAAGGCTGCCCAATGTAAAACGATTGAGCGCAGCAATTGCATCGAGGATCGCCATGCCATTACCGGTTACCTGGCCAAACACCGTAAATCCACCGTTTTGCTTGTCCAAATTTGATGCATTGTTGCTCAAATTAATAAACCATTGATTAGTGGCGCTGTTAGCATCGCTACCCAATTTAGCCATAGCGATAGTGCCGCGTAGATTGGAGTAGACGGGCTCGTTGATCACTTTCGGGTTTTGCGGAATCGCAACCAACGGCAATTGACCGCTGTATCGGTAACCTCCGCCCTGCACCACAAATTCCGGCACCGAACGATGCACGATAGTGTTCTTGTAAGCATCAGCCTTTACATAAGCCAGAAAGTTTTCAACGGTTTTTGGTGTGGTTTTATCAAAGAGATTTACTTCAAAATCACCCATCACAGTTTGGAATTGTACGGTAGTCGCAGAAGCTGCTTGCGCCATTAATAAGCCAGCACCCAGGCATGTTGCAGAAAAGGTGTGCTTGAGCCATTTGGCAGTAGACGTAAACTGGGTGGATGAACGCATGAACGATAAACCTCTAGTTATAAATAGATAGGATATTTTGCCAACGAGGCTTGGGAGCCCAGCCAGGATTGCCGCATCTTATCCTGACTGCCAGCTCCTAAACACCTGAAATTTGTTGGAATTTGTAATACAGCGAGGATCTGTGT
>NZ_JBRFPI010000066.1:0-15360 GCF_053579595.1 Cellvibrio sp. | reverse complement strand
AGGGCGCCACTTTTTTTGGGCGTTTTCCAATGGTGAATACGATCGGATAGCAACACAAAAACCCATGTTAAATACATTAATCAGGTAACTGTAATGGATCATGAATTAACCCGCATTTTGTACGTTGAAGATGACCCGGATATTCAGGCCATCGCCGTAATGGTATTGGAAACTATCAATGGATTTACACTCGAAGCCTGCAACTGCGGCAGCGATCCCTTGGCGAAAGCTCTGCACTTCAAACCGGATTTGGTATTGCTGGATGTGATGATGCCGGGTATGGATGGCCCGGAAACGCTTAAGGGGTTGCGCGCGTTTCCCGAATTGGCAACGACACCGGTAGTATTTATGACCGCGAAGGTGCAGCCGCAAGAGGTGGAGGGTTATCTCAATTTGGGAGCGGTAGGTGTTATCGCCAAACCGTTTGACCCTATGACGCTGGCGCAGGAGCTGCGCGATATCTGGTTAAGACAATAGAGGGTGGTCGAGACAGTAATTGTCTAACTAATGCCCGACCACAGCATATCGAGATTTTTAAAACCCCAGTCGTCGGGCGATTCGCGCCCGATAATTTTTTCTTTACCCACCAGTTTGGCCAGATCCAGTGTTTCCTGGATGATCGGCATTTTGGTTTTGGCCGAGTAAAACACTTTTACACGCGGGCTCAGCAGCGATGTTTCGTGCTGCTCTACCACGACCGCGAGCCGCCCGCTTTCCAGGCGCACCAGTGAACCTGTGGGGTAAATACCTACGGTTTTGACGAAAGCCTGGAATACAGCTTCATCAAAATGCCCCTTGCTCCACTCCGCCATTTTGCGAATGGAATCGGCGGGTGCCCAGCCTTTTTTGTAGGGGCGATTGGAGGTAATTGCATCATAGACATCGCAGACTGCACCCATTTTGGCATAGAGGCTGATAGTCTCGCCCTTGAGTCCGTGCGGGTAGCCAGTACCATCCATTTTTTCATGGTGGTGCAGACAAACATCCAGCACCATAGGGCTGACTTGATAGCTTTCAATTAAAATCTTGGCGCCGACTTCCGGGTGGGATTTCACGATAGCGAATTCACTGTCAGTGAGTTTGCCCGGTTTGTTAAGCACTTTCATAGGAATGCCGACTTTGCCAATATCGTGCAGCAGTCCGGCGAAACCGGCTTCGCGCACCATTTCCTCATCGAGGTTTAATTGGCGTGCAAGGGCAATCATCAGCGCACACACCGCAACCGAATGCATATAAGTATATTCATCGGCAGTTTTCAGCCGCGCGAGGCTGATCAATGCATGCGGCTGGCGCATGACGGAATTGGAAATCTCTTCTACTAGTGCTTTTGCCTGCTCGATTTGAATCGCTTTGCCCATGCGAGCGTCGCTAAACATTTCAATCACGGCTTCTTTAGCTTTGGCGCAGAGTTTGGCGGCAGTTTGTATTTCATCCTCCAGCGATATTTTTTCTCTGCTTTGAGTGTTTTCCGCCTCAAGTAATACCGCTTCGGTTTCTTGTGCGACTTCCTCTTCTGTTTTTCCCGGGACTGCTTTATCTAAATCGGCGCCTTGGGTGACATCAATCCACAGCTCTTTGATCCCACTGGCCTGAATTGCCTGCAGGTCTTTTTCGTCGGTGAGCAAAAATTTGGTTTTCCAAAAGGGATGCTCCATCCAGGAACCGCAAAATTCACATATGAACATGCCGAGCTGGATATCTTTGACTGCGATTCGTTTGAGCATGTGGTTCCAAATAGTTGACAGCGGAGGTAGAGGTTAAGTCTGTTCTGGTGAGTATAGACGGGGATTTTTTGTCGGGCGGAGCGCAGTGGGAATAAATTTTTTGTGGTGGAAAAAAGCGCGTTGGCGTTATTCCATTTGATTGGCTAAACGCCGAATTCACACCTATTATTCACACTAGACTGCGGAACTTCCCGGCATGGTAGACGCCGATAGGTCTTGCGCAAAAACGACAATAAAATTTCCCCTGTCTCCCAGGCATCGGTTACCCATGGATAAAAATGCTGAAATTGCGCTAAAACTTCAGGCATTGCGTGACGACTATGCGGCGCGCTTGCCCGCCGAAATCCAGTCGTTGCGGCATCTTGTTAGCGATTTGGCGAAGCCCGAATTCCAGCGCGATACACTCGATCAACTCAATCAGAAATTGCATAAACTAGCGGGTTCGGCAGGCAGTTTTGGTTTTCCCGACCTCGGCAAGCAAGCAAAGAAACTGGAGCTGCAAACGCAGACGTGGCTGGCGGCTAACCAGTTGGATCTGGGTATGTTGCGTGTCTTTGCGGTTGCCGTTGCCGCACTGGATGGGCAGGCACAGGGCGATAGCGCCAAAAAAATTCCCCTGGTATCGCAAAGTGCCCCGCTAAAGACCAACACGCTGATCTACGTACTGGAGGACGACCCCGATGTTGCCGACGAAGTCTGCATGACCCTGCGTCACTTCGGCCATCAAGTCGTGCATTTTTCCACTATCGCCGCTGCCGAGGTTGAAGTGCTGCGGCGCCCGCCGGATTTTATGATCTGCGACATTATGTTTACTGAAGAGGGGCGTGAAACCCCCGAGGCGGTGGCGATTTTGCAGCAGAATTTACCCGCGCCTGTGCCGGTGATTTTTGTCTCCACCCGCACGGATTTTGAGGCTTACCACGCGGCGGTGCGCGCGGGTGCGGTGGGTTATTTTGTGAAGCCGCTGGATATCATTCGCCTGGTCGACTGCTTTGAATACTATCTTGACCGCCATCGTAGCGCGCCCTACAGGGTATTGATTATCGATGATGACTTTGCGCTGGCCGAGCACTATAAATTGGTGTTGAACTCTGCCGATATCCGGGCGGAAGTGAGCAATAATCCCAATGAAATTTTTGAGGTGCTGCAGGATTTTCACCCGGAACTCATTTTGCTCGACATCAACATGCCCGGCTGCAACGGCATCGAGTTGGCCCAGGTCATTCGTCTCAATCAGGATTGGCTGCGCGTCCCCATCACCTATCTGTCATCGGAGCAGGACGTGGAGAAGCGCGCGGTGGCCATGGGGCGCGCAGGCGATGATTTTTTAAGTAAACCACTGGGCGATCGTGAACTTATCACTGCTGTGTCCGTGCGAGCGGCGCGCAGCCGCCAGCTGAGTGATGCTCTGGATCGCGACAGCCTGACTGGCCTTTTGAAACATTCGCGCATTAAAGAACAAGTGGATGCAGAGCTGAGCCGTGCCGTGCGCAGTGAAGAAAATTTAAGTGTAGTGATGCTCGACCTCGACCACTTCAAGCAAGTCAATGACACCTACGGCCATCCGGCGGGCGACAAGGTGATCAAGGCGATTGCACATTTATTGCGCCAGCGCTTGCGCAAAACCGATGCAGTGGGGCGCTATGGAGGCGAGGAGTTTGTTGCTGTGTTGCCGCGCTGCAGCCGTGAAGAGGCGCAAGTGTTGATGGAAGATGTGCGCCAGCGTCTGCGCGATATCAGTTTTACGGTTGACCAGCGCACCTTTAATGTCACGCTCAGTGCAGGTATCGCCGCTTATCGGCCGGGTGTGGGGCGCGCTGAACAATTGCTGCAAGAAGCGGATGCGGCGCTCTATCGCGCCAAGGCTGAGGGGCGCAACCGTATCTGCCTGAGTCGATAATCATCATTCTGAAAACAGTGAGTTCAAATATACAACGCCCGGATTGACCGGGCGTTGTTATTAATCAGGGATGGCTTTTGCGATTATTCGAGCTCTTCCGGATCAGGTACTTTCGGGGGGGTGCTGTCTTCGGTAGGCACAGGCACATCGCGGTTCATATCATCCAGATACTTCTCCGATTTCTCTCCTGTGAGTGGAGCTTTACCTGGCAAGTAATCGCCCTCTGTTTTTACCAGCTTGTCATTATCAAAATAGACAGTGTAAAGGTATTGGGTGATCTCACCCTGTGACCCGCGACGTACACTGTAAGGATAATCCCAACGGTCATCATTAAATGTATCGGGCAGTAAGGTATTACCGAGTACAAAGCGCACTTGCCGTTTGGACATGCCCAGCTTCAGTTGCTCTACCATCTCTTGCGTGATGATGTGACCCTGTTGGATACCGACTTTGTAAACACCGGGAAAGCGGAAGCTGGAGCAAGCGGTGAGGCTGGAGACTAAGACCACGGCCAGAAAAACACGGCTGGCTAATTTCATACAAGGGCTTCCACTAACGAAAATGAACGCGGATAATACCCGAACCACAGGAACACTGAGAAGGGTTTGGGGGAAATAATGGCAGACGGTAACCACGAACTGCGCAAAGCGGGTCTTAAAGTGACCTTGCCACGTGTGAAAATTTTGCAAATGCTCGAATCCTCTGAAAAGCATCACATGAGCGCGGAAGATGTTTACAAAGCGCTAATGGAACAAGGTGATGATGTAGGCTTGGCGACTGTCTATCGGGTGTTGACCCAATTTGAGACCGCCGGTTTGGTAGTGAGACACAATTTTGATGGCGGCCATTCAGTGTTTGAAGTGGCGCGCGGTGAACATCATGATCACATGGTCGATATAGATTCCGGCACCATCATTGAGTTCCATAATGATGAAATTGAAGCCTTGCAAAAACGTATCGTAGCGGAGTATGGTTTCGAACTGACCGATCACAGTTTAGTGTTGTATGTGAGAAAGAAACGTTAGTGCGAGAAAGGCAAGTGTTTAGGTAGCGATGTTTTTGGTGATTTGTTTCCAAGTAACCCTGTTCCATGTAAGAAAGTTAGTGCTAGATGCGGTAAACGTTAGTGCTTTATGAAAGAAAACGTTGATTTGTTTTACCCGCTTGAGGGCGCGATTTATCGCGCCCTTTTTATTTTCAGCGGTTGGCTCGCCCGGTATTTTGCTAAAGCGCCAGCATTTCACGTGCGTGCGCCAGGGATTGATCGGTAATTTTCAAGCCGCCCAACATGCGCGCAATCTCTTCCACTTTGCTTTCCCCTGCTAATTCCACCAAGGTAGATTCCGCACTCTTTTTGCTGGATGTCTTCACTACCTGCAGATGCTGATGGCCTTTGCTCGCTACCTGCGCTAAATGCGTGACACAGATAACTTGCCCGCGTTCTCCCAACTGCCGCAATAGATGACCAACCACATCACCCGTAGCGCCGCCGATACCGACATCTACCTCATCAAACACCAGCGTCGGGGTGGCCGAGGTTTTGGCGGTAATCACCTGAATCGCCAGGCTAATGCGCGATAACTCGCCGCCCGAGGCGATTTTAGCCAGCGGGCGCGGCGCTTGGCCGGGGTTGGTGCTGATTAAAAACTCCACGTCCTCCAAACCATTGGGGCCGGGTTTATCGGTAAGCGGGAGCAAGCTGACACTGAGGTTGGCATTGGTCATCGCCAATAATTTGAGTTGTTCATTGACTTGCTTGGCGAGGCTGGTGCCTGCTTTACTGCGTTTGGCTGAGAGTTGTTCGGCCAACTGGCGATAGGCTTTTTCAGCCTGCGCAACCTGCTGTGCGAGTTGGTCGAGTTTGCCATCGCCACCCTGCAACTGCTCCAGCTCTGCACTGAGTTTCTCGATAAACGCCGGCAACTCTTCCGGTTGGATTCGGTGTTTGCGTGCCAGGTCATAAATCGCCGACAAACGATCCTCAACTACAGCGAGGCGCGCCGGGTCGAGGTTAAAACTGTCGATATGGCGATCAATCTCATGCTGCGCCTCTTCGACCTGGATCTGGGCACTGGTCAGCAGTTCCTCCGCCGTTTGCAGTGCTGCCGATTTCTCCGGCAGGTTGCGTAAAATGTGCAGGGCGCGATGCAGGTTTACACTCAAGCCCTGCTCGTCATCGCCGCAAAATGCCGCCAGCTGCTGGCTGCCGTGC
Source organism: Cellvibrio sp. (assembly GCF_053579595.1). Lineage (NCBI taxonomy): Bacteria > Pseudomonadati > Pseudomonadota > Gammaproteobacteria > Cellvibrionales > Cellvibrionaceae > Cellvibrio > Cellvibrio sp. The sequence goes on along the minus strand of NZ_JBRFPI010000066.1, from coordinate 9,524 downwards.
AGTATCTCTTCGGCGTTGGCGAGGCTGCGCTGCTCCGCCTCCAATTTGGCCTGCTCGCCTGGTTGCAAGCCAAGCTGCTCAAGCTCGTTAAATTGATAGCTGAGCAGTTGGAAGCGCGCACTTACATCGGCGGCGTTGTCGCGCAGGTGGATAAAGTGTTCGAGCCGGCTCTGCCACTCGCGGAAGGCGAGGCGCACTTGTTTTGCCAGATCGGTCTGGCCCGCAAATTCGTCGATCAGGCGGCGATGGGTATCCTTGATCAGCAGCGATTGATGTTCGTGCTGGCTGTGGATATCAATCAGCATCTCGCCCAAAATCCGCAGCTGTTGCAAGGTGACTGGCTGGCCGTTGATATAGGATTTGGATTTGCCCTCGTTGTTGATCAGGCGGCGCAGCAGGCACTCCTGCGGGTTGTCCGGCTGCTGTAAATCCATATTGAACAGCCATTCCTGCGCACCGGGAATGGCACTGGTATCGAAGGTGGCGGTGATGTCGGCGCGGCTGGCGCCGGTGCGCACCCGGTCTGCTTCGGCTCGGTCGCCCAAGGTGAGTGCCAATGCATCCAATACAATGGATTTACCTGCGCCCGTCTCACCGGTAATCACCGTCATACCGGGTTTGATATCCAGATCGAGCTGGTCAACCAAGGTGAAGTTTTGGATATTCAGATGGGTTAGCATGGGCGCCTCGCAGGTGTTGCCGCAATAAAATAGCCAGACATTTAATGGGAATAAATGTCTGGCTATTTATACAGTATCTGCGGTCAGGGTGGCAAGCTGCTGCCGGTTCAATTACAAGCGGAAGCCTTCCAGTTGGCGGCTGAGTTCATCGGAGGCATCGCGAATTTGCTGCGACGCCATAAGTGTGCCGCGGGCTGCATCTTTGGTGCCCAGTGACGATTGTTCAACCTGGCTGACATACTCCAGGATCAAACTGCTCGCCTGTACATGTTCGATCAGCGAGCTGCCGATATGCGCCACCATCTTGGCGACTTCATCGGTCTCGCGGCGCACGCTCTCCACAATTTCACCGCCTTGGCGGGTTTGGCCAATACCTTCTTTCAGTTGCACTACCATGTCATCCATATTTTGTTTGGCAACGCGGCTGGAGTTCTGCACGGCAGTAATGGTTTCGCTGATTTCACTGGTCGCTTGCGTCGTACGCTGGGCGAGTTGGCGCACCTCGTCGGCTACTACAGCAAATCCGCGCCCTTGTTCGCCGGCGCGCGCTGCTTCGATTGCGGCATTGAGTGCGAGCAGGTTGGTTTGGTTGGCGACTTCGCTGATCACAGAAATTACGGCGGAAATACTGTTGATCCGGTTGGCCAGATCATCAATGCTGCCCTGGGTCTGGATCACGCTGTTGTCGATTTCCACAAAACTTTTCACCGCACTGGAGATCAGTTTTTGCCCCTGGTTAGCAGTTTTGGAGGCGTGGTCAGTCTGGTTGGTGGCGACTTTGGCCTGCTGCATTGCATCCTTGGTCTGCATATTAAATTCTTCGGCCGAGGAGGCAATCTTGATGGTGTTGATGCTTTGGTCTTCCGCCATGGCGGTACTGGTTTCGGCCTTGTGGACTATGTCATCGCTGATAGAGTGCAGGCGTGCCACCATTTGCGATATGCCGCCGATCACCTCACGTAGCGCATGGCGCATACGTACCACCGATCCGTAAATACTGTCTTCCGGCGCCTGGTGTACATCGCGCTCGGTCAGGTCGCCGCCCGCTACTGCGCGCACCAGCGTCAGCACCTCTTTCAATTCAGCACCCAGGCCGCGATCCAGTTTACGGGCAAACAATACCACCGGCACCACTATGAATAGCATCACCAGTAAACAGACCGTTAACTGCCATTTGGCGGTTTCCCAAAAGCGGGAATTTACTTCGTTAAACCCTATTCCAGTGCCTACTACCCACTTCCAACGCGGAGAGAGCTTGGCGATTGAGAGCTTTTCTTCAATCGACCCATCGGCTTGTTTTTGCGTCCAGTTGTAGCGTGCGAGTTGGCCGTTGGCCTTTTCGACTGCTTTTTGCAAGATCTCACCCACACTGCGGCCATTGCCATCTTTAAATTCGTGGAAACTGGTGTCGTGAATTTGTGGGTCGAGTGGGGCAGCAACAAAGTTCAACTTCTCATCGGCGACATAAACGTATTCCGACTTGTGATAGATGTTGTTGCGCAACAGCGTGGTGGCGATTTTTTTGGCAGTTTCATCATCCAGCTCGCCGCGTGCGGCCATCTGCTCCATCTGGATGACGGTGGCGTAGGTGCTATTGAGTAACTGTTCTACACGCGCCGCGTTGTCCTGGTTGCTGGTGTAGCGCACGGTGTACAAGCCAATCAGCATAATTCCCAGTAAGCCGATAAGAATTTGAGCGGAGACGATCCAGATTTTGACGCGCAGTGACATTGTGCCCCCTGGGAGTGGCTAAGTTATAAACAGGTGTTGATTGACCTTATGCGCAAGGGACAACGTTGTCAAATAGTATTTAAACGCATAAGTTCGACTTTCCGACCCAAATGGTTATTAAGGTTCGGATTCACTCTTTTGGCGCAAAAATCAACAATTACGCACCTGAATTGTGCGCTTTTTTAGATGGCTTTCTGTGGGTTGTGACCGCCAAGGGTCGGTATAAAAATTCTGCTTTGAGTATAGGCAGCAATTTGTCGCTGCCAGCAAGTTGGTCGCGCTTATTTAGTGTTGAGGCCAGATCGGGAAAAACTTTGGCGACAAAAACTTGAATCCCCCCGCGCGAGCCCCATATAGCGTCCACAGTAATTCAAGCGGACCAGTGTTATCCCTGTATCCGCCCAACCTGCGATGGAGTACCCAAGTGTCAACCCAAGACTATAGCGATATCCAAAACACCGCCGAGCCGCTCAATCCGGGTGAGGATGCGGCTGAGCAGACGCAAACTGCCAACGAACCCAGCCTGGAAGCACTGCAGGCTCAATTGGCAACCTTGGCAACAGCCTACGAATCTGCCAAAGAGCAATCCCTGCGCTCACAAGCCGAGGCACAAAACGCCCGCCGCCGCGCGGAGCAAGATGTTGAGAAGGCACACAAGTTTGGCTTGGAAAAAATGGTCAACGATTTGTTGCCAGTTGTCGATAACCTGGAGCGCTCGCTCGCCGCTATCGATAGTGGCAATGAAGCTTTTGCCGCAGTGATTGAAGGTATCCAGCTTACCCATAAATCGTTTGTCGATGCGCTCGCCCGTCATCAAGTCATTGCGGTCAGTCCGGAAGGTGAGCCATTTGATCCCAACTTGCATCAAGCAGTTTCTGCTGTCCCCAATCCGGATGTAGAACCCAATACCGTACTTACCTGCTTCCAAAAGGGTTACACCTTACACGGTCGCCTCGTTCGTCCGGCGATGGTGGTGGTATCCAAAGCGCCCTGATTCTCGTGAGAGGCAACAGAAGGGCGCGCGGGAAACCACAACAAATGTAAGGATTTTTTGTGCGCTGGACTTGAATTAATTTCACTCGCGCCAATATAGAAAATAACTGCCGATAGCGGCAAGAAACCAACAATTCAGTGCAAGTTATTCGTGTCATTGCACTTAGCAACACATAGCAATTTTTAGGAGCAACACCATGGGCAAAATTATCGGCATCGACTTGGGTACCACCAACTCTTGTGTATCTGTACTTGAAGGCGGAAAACCAAAAGTGATTGAAAACGCCGAAGGCGATCGCACTACGCCGTCAATTATTGCATTCACCAACGACGATGAAATTCTGGTGGGTCAATCCGCCAAGCGTCAATCAGTCACTAACCCGCACAACACCTTGTATGCGGTAAAGCGTTTGATCGGCCGTAAATTCAAAGACGATGTTGTGCAAAAAGACATCTCCATGGTGCCGTACAAAATTGTTGCAGCCGACAACGGCGATGCATGGGTAGAAGTGAAAGGCGATAAAAAAGCACCGCCGCAAATTTCTGCTGAAGTATTGAAGAAAATGAAAAAAACCGCTGAAGATTATCTCGGCGAGACAGTAACTGAAGCGGTCATTACCGTTCCGGCTTACTTCAACGATTCACAACGTCAAGCCACCAAAGATGCCGGCCGCATCGCAGGCCTGGATGTAAAACGTATCATCAACGAGCCAACCGCGGCTGCACTGGCATACGGTTTGGATAAAGGTGTGGGCGATCGCACCATCGCGGTATACGACTTGGGCGGTGGTACTTTTGATATTTCCATTATCGAAATTGCCGACGTTGATGGCGAGCATCAATTCGAAGTGCTTTCAACCAACGGCGATACTTTCCTCGGCGGTGAAGACTTTGATATGCGCTTGATTGAATTCCTCGCAGAAACTTTCAAGAAAGATACCGGTATCGATTTGCACAACGATCCACTGGCGCTACAGCGCTTAAAAGAAGCGGCTGAAAAAGCCAAGATCGAATTGTCATCCAGCCAGCAAACTGAAGTGAATTTGCCCTACATCACTGCCGATGCAACTGGTCCGAAACACTTGGTGGTAAAACTGACCCGCGCAAAATTAGAGTCGCTGGTAGAAGATTTGGTTAATCGCTCCATGGAGCCAGTAAAAACCGCGATCAAAGACTCCGGTAAATCGCTGAGCGAAATTGACGATGTAATTTTGGTAGGCGGTCAAACCCGTATGCCGCTGGTACAAAAAGCGGTTGCGGATTTCTTCGGTAAAGAAGCGCGCAAAGATGTAAACCCGGATGAAGCAGTAGCAATCGGTGCTGCAATTCAAGGTTCTGTGTTGTCAGGCGATACCACCAACGTATTGTTGTTGGATGTAACTCCATTGACTCTCGGTATTGAAACCATGGGTGGCGTTGCGACTCCGTTGATCGAGATAAACACCACGATTCCTACCAAGAAATCACAAATTTTCTCGACTGCTGATGACAACCAAACCGCAGTAACGATTCACGTCGTGCAAGGTGAGCGTAAGCAGGCGTCGCAAAATAAATCACTCGGCCGTTTTGACCTGAGCGATATTCCACCGGCGCAACGCGGCATGCCGCAAATTGAAGTGACTTTCGACATCGACGCCAACGGTATTTTGAACGTAAGCGCGAAAGACAAGGCTACTGGTAAGGAACAGTCTATCGTGATCAAAGCCTCTTCCGGTTTGAGCGACGATGAAATCCAGAAAATGATCAAAGACGCAGAAGCCAATGCTGATGCTGACCGTAAATTTGCTGAAGTGGTTGCTGCACGCAACACTCTCGAAGGTTTGATCCATGCAACAGAAAAAACCGTGAAAGAAGCGGGCGATAAAGCAACTGCAGATGAAAAATCGGCGATTGAAGCGGCGTTGACTGAAGCGCGCGATGCCGCCAAGTCAGAAGATTTGGCGAAGATCGAAGCGGCCACTACCAAGTTGACTGAAGCTTCAGGCTCACTTGCGCAAAAACTTTACGCGGAGCAACAAGCGGCAGGTGCAAATGCTGGCGCTGGTGCACAGCAAGCCGGTGGCAACAGCAAAGCAGCAGATGACGGCGTAGTGGATGCTGAATTTGAAGAAGTGAAAGAAGACAACAAATAAGTTTTCGTTCACTGTTCAGGAAGTAACAAAAACAAATGCGGGCTTGCCCGCATTTGTCATGTAAGAATCTGGCAAATGTAGCCCGTATGAAGTCTAACGAAATACGGGGAATGTTTTAAATGATCAACCCCGTATTACGCTAGGCTCCATACGGGCTACGATGAAATCATTATTTGAAATGTAAAACACATTTCTACTACCGGTGTAACCATGGCAAAACGCGATTACTACGAAGTCCTCGGCGTCGAAAAAAGTGTAGACGCAGCAGAATTGAAAAAAGCTTACCGCCGCGTGGCGATGAAATTCCATCCGGATAGAAACCCGGACGATCCCTCTGCGGAAGAAAAATTCAAAGAAGCAAACGAAGCCTACGAAGTACTTTCCGATGACAACAAACGCGCTGCTTATGATCGTCACGGTCACGCGGGCGTTGATGGTCAGGCGGGCATGGGTGGCGGTGCTGGCTTTAATAACTTTAGCGATATTTTTGGCGATGTGTTCGGCGATATTTTTGGTGGTGGCGGCGGACGCGGTGGTCGTGGTGGGCCTGCGCGCGGTTCTGATCTGCGCTACAACCTTGAACTGAGTTTGGAAGAAGCTGTTAAAGGCACCAGCGTCCAAATAAAAGTGCCTACACTCGTCAGCTGTAAAACCTGCGACGGCTCAGGTGCAAAACCCGGTAGCAAACCCGTTACCTGTACAACCTGTGGCGGGCACGGTCAAGTGCGTATGCAACAGGGCTTTTTCTCGGTGCAACAAACCTGCCCTACCTGTCGCGGGCGCGGCACTATTATTTCTGATCCATGCAAATCCTGTCACGGTCAGGGCCGCACTGAAGAAACCAAAACCCTTTCCGTTAAAGTGCCAGCAGGTGTGGACACTGGTGACCGCATCCGTTTATCCGGCGAAGGCGAAGCGGGCGCAGACGGTGGACCAAGCGGCGATTTGTACGTGCAGGTGCACGTGCGCGAACACAATATTTTCAAACGCGACGGCGCCGATTTATATTGTGAAGTTCCTATCGATTTTGTCGATGCTGCGCTCGGCGGTGAATTGGAAGTACCCACACTCGATGGCCGCGTAAAATTAAAAGTTCCGGCCGAAACCCAAACCGGCAAACTGTTTAAATTGCGCGGCAAAGGTGTAACGCCGGTACGCGGTGGCGGAGTGGGCGATTTGCTTTGCCGTGTTGTAGTCGAAACACCGGTCAACCTCACCAGTAAACAAAAAGACTTGCTCAAGGAATTCCAAACGACCATGAAAGGCGGGAAATACTCGCCGAAACAGTCGAGTTGGTTTGATGGGGTTAAGAAGTTTTTTGGTGAGTAAGTAATATGTAAAATTAAAAGCCGATTCGAGAGAGTCGGCTTTTTTGTTGGGCTGGGTATTTGATTTGTTGGTCATACCAAATTACATTTTTGATGGATATTAAAGTCTTAATAAGAGGAGTGGTGCGATGAGAATGTTTCTATTTGTATGGGTGCTCGTACTGACTGGCTGCGCTTCGAATAGAGCGGATAAAAATATTGAGTTTAACAGTGAAGATTTGAATTCATTGATCGTATTTGGCTTGGATATAAGGACAGATTATAAAGATCCGATGTTTACTTTTGTGCAATATGATGTTGCATCCAAAAGTGTAGTAGAAGGGTCACAGATAGATCGTAAATCAATGAGAGATACATTAACTGATTCTGTTTTTGCCAGTCAGATTCCTACGGGTCATAGGTATTTTGTATTTAAGTTGCCTCCTGGGGCATGGCTTTTAAAACAGGCTCGTGTTGGTAATGTAAGTTTAATTTTTTCAAAGCAGACAATTAGTTTTTCCACCAGGCAAGGAGAGTCGCATTATTTAGGGGAGTTTAGGTTGGAGAGTAACTATCGTTATCCTCAGTTAAAAGTGTTGCCAAGTGACATATTCGGTGCTGAATTGGAGGTGAATCATAATTATCCCGGAGTAAAAACTAAGTTGGCTGAAACTAAAAATAATAAAGTTAGGTTCTCATGTGAAGCCAATTCAGGTCTAATGGATAAGGCTGACTGCGATAAAATAAAAATTTATTTTTAATGGATGAGGGGGTTGTATGCGAATTTTTGTGTTGTTTTTTGTTATGTGTATGATTGGTTGTTCGGGTTTTGATGGTAAAAGAGTTTCGTCGGAAGATGTGCTATATAAAGAAAAATTTGTTTTTTCGGATTCTCCTGAAGTGGTTTTTAATGCGGCACGGAGGTCAATATATGATCTCAAATGGGAGATTATGTATTCGGGCGATCAATATCCAGATTACAACTATGCTGGCTTGAGTTATCAGTATTTATCCCGTAAGGGTGACGCCAATACGGACAGCTGGCATCAAATAAAAAAGGATTCGGGAAGCTATATATATAAAATTATGCAAGTGAAAACACCAACATCTCCTTTTAGTTATGGCGCAGTTATATATGTAACAATTGCTACTGACGATAGTGCAAATACGAAAGTATCCGTAATTGCAGGTTCGAGTCAGGTTAATGAACAGAAAAAACTCGATGGATATATAAAGTCCTTGTGTGATCAGTTAAATAAAAATATCGGAATGAAAAATTAGACGCGAATGGAGCGTGACAATTTGATGTTACTGCTCCAGTGGGTTCATATGAAAAACATAAGTATAAAACGCAAAGCCTTAAAAATATTCCTCGTTATTTTCGTAATCATTTTATTCCTGCCTGAATTCTCCAAGATCCCCGTCCAAAATGCCACTGCAAAAGATTGGAATGTAAAGTCCTTTTGGTTTGAGCCTTGGGGGAAATCCGGTGTGCATAAGGGGATTGATATTTTTGGCAAGATGAATACACCGATTTTATCGACCACTTATGGGTTGGTGATTTTTGCGGGTGAGTTGCCGCGTGGTGGCAAAGTAGTTGCGGTCTTGGGGCCAAAATGGCGAGTGCATTATTATGCGCATTTGAGTGCTGATTCGGTATTTATCGGCGAACCCGTATGGAGCGGTAAAACCATTGCGAGTTTGGGGGATAGTGGCAACGCCAAAGGCAAGCCGCCGCATTTGCATTATTCTGTTGTGACGCTGGTGCCTTATCTCTGGCGGATTGACGATACAACACAAGGGTGGAAGAAGGCGTTCTATCTTGATCCAGCGGCGATACTTTTACCTTGATGCGTTGGGTATCGCTGCGCTCAGCCTGCGCGGCCCGACCTGCGCGGCCCGACCTGCGCGGCCCGACCCAATCTACAGAACTTTGAAGAAAAATTATCGTGAATAAAAAAGAATTGATATGCGGTTTGGTGCTGGCAGCTTTGGTTGCTGTGTTGGTCTTTGTGGGTTGGTTGCCTTTGGCTAATGCGATTGGTCTCTTGGGGGTTGCCTGCCTTGCGTGGTTTTTCCGCAAAGAAGAATTAAATCACTGGATTAAAGTGGGTTTGTTTTTAGTGTTGGTGCCGCTGGCGTTTTGGGTGGCGAGTTATGAGCCGGAGGGATTTGCTTATCCGCAGTTATTTAATTTGGCGGGCGAGGCTGGAGAAACTGCGCGCTATGAATTGTCGGTTGATCTTGCAAAAGGCATTGCCGGTTTTCTGTTGTTGTATTTACTGTGGCCAAAATTGCGCGTAAATGAATTTACTGCGGGTAAGTGGAGTTCCATTTCTGTTCTGCTTCTGGCTCCGCTATTAATTATCGGCGTAGCGATTCTGTTATTGGGCTTGCGGTGGCAGCCTAAACCGATTGAACAAATTCTGCAGTTTGCGGTTGTAAGTTTGTTCATAACCTGCGTAGCTGAAGAAGTATTTATGCGGTTTTTATTTCAGCAGAATCTGCGCAATGCCATCGCAAGTTTTACCGCTAACCGCGCGCTGCAAGAAATTATTCCGCTCCTGCTGGTGACGGGGGTTTTTGTGGCGATTCACACTGGCATTAGCGGCGCAGCTGTGTGGGTATATGCGCTAGCGGGATTTTTGTATGGACTTAGCTACACCCTGAGCAAAAATATC
>NZ_JBRFPI010000065.1:0-15387 GCF_053579595.1 Cellvibrio sp. | reverse complement strand
TCCAGGTTTTTGCAGCCAAATCATAAATGCCGATGCGTGGATTTGCTTCGCCTGCCCATGCGCGCTGGAACGCGAGGTACAAACTGTTGTTGTATTCCGCAATACCTTCAAAACCGTTATTGATTTGTAGTGCGTTAACTGCCCCAGGTAAATGAATGACCGACTCAATAACACCAAACGCATCAGTTTTAAAAATTAAATTCATGGATACCGCACTCGCAGCTGCACCTGAACCTTCTGACGCGATCCAGAAGCCACCATCCGCTGCTTTGGCCAAACCTTCAGGATCGATGTTGACCGATTTATCGGCATTGATCATCGCCGCCAACTCTGCATTAGTGACACTGGCCAAATGCGCATTCACACCTGAATTTGCAAATACATTATTGGTGTCCATGATTTTGGTTTCGCCAATAATGAGCGCTGGTTTGCTGCTGACATCCAGGGTGAAAATTCTATTCTGGCCAAAAAAACTGTCTTCGATTGAATAAAGGGTATTGGGATTGTTCGCATCGCTAGACAAGGCCGACAAAGCACTCCATGGAATGGGATTTCCATCCGGGCGATTGACTGATTGCACCGTCGGATAACGTGCAGCTTGCTGGTTGTAATTGTAAATATTTAAGCCGGCACGAATCGCTACACCGCGCAGATCGCTTTCCGATGCAACCACATACAAATTGCGCGCGGGAATCGCCAAACCACCTTCGGGTGCCGCACTGGCCGGTAACACTTGTTTGAAAGCAGGCTTGGTTGGATCAGCAACATCGTAAACAAAAATCACACTGGAGCGTTCGCTGTTAACAAACAAATAACGGTTGCCGCCGAACACGCCCATTTCAATATTTTCTGGTTCATTACCTTTGGCATCCGAGCGACGGTCTTGGTAATGACCAAAGCGAATGGCCATATCATCCAGCGTTGAACCTGAATCCCATACCACTTGGCCTTGTTTATTAAATACGGTGAACCCACGGCTACCGCCATTTAAATCGCCTTCGTTTGCTGTGGCGAAATAATCTTTATTAATCCAGGTAACGCCATCGGGTTCACGCAGTTGTGCATTTTTGACTTCAATCGGCTTAATTACCGCTGGGCGATTATCGGTGAGATCAACATTTACCAAATCCACTGTGCCTGCAGTGAAATGTGTAGTCACTGCTGCTGTTGTCAAATCCACCAACGCGATGTGATTATTTTCTTGTAACGTCACCACAGCGATATTGTCAGTATTGATATCGACAAATTCCGGCTCCGGGTCTGCCGGATACAAAGTGGCAATACCAGTTAAGTTCACATCACGCAGGGTCCAGCTCCCGGGCGCGGCCGCAGTTAAATCCACTACGACTAACTTACCCGCAGGTAATTGTGGTGGAAGCCCGCCGTTAAGGCCTTCATCGCGTTGGTTTTCTATAACGATGGCCGCATATTTTCCGTCGGGACTAATAGCAACAGAATCCGGCTGACCGCCCAGGCTGACTCTGCGAACTATCGCCTGAGTAGCAATATCAACAACCACAAAATCACCCGACGCATTAACAAAATCGGCTGAAGTATCTACCGCTACTAACGCATGACCACCTTTTACCGCAATCGAGGTTGGTTCACCGCCCATCGCCAAAACACCCTTGGGTTTTGGCAGCGATGGATTACTGATATCCACAAATCCGATTTGTTTTTTAAACGAATCGGTGTAAATCAAGGTCATACCATCGCTGCTAGCTGCCACAATTTCTGCTGCGGTTTCATCATTAGTGTTGCAGGTTGCATTGATTTGCAAACACACAGGAAAAGTAGCGACACGATTAAAATTCATCTGGCTGTTAAGCGCAGTTTTATCGCATTGATAACTGGTCTGGGCTACTTCCGTTGCTTGCAAACTCTGATCGTTGTTTGCATCGATACCGGATTCTATTTTCAGGCCGCCACTGAAGCATTGTGCATCACCCGCAGTCAGAACGGTCTGCTTAATCAAACTGGTTTTACCGTCAGTACCGCTGGCGCCGTTGGAACCATTAGCGCCGTTAGTGCCGTTAACACCGTTTTTACCATCATCGCCACCGCAGCCAACCATCAGTGCGGGTAGTGATACGACGATCAAGAGGGGCAGGATTTTCTTTGCAAATTGCATGGGTTTATCCTTGATAAAAGTTGATTGAGAAGACACTAGCAGGGAAGGATGGTGAGGTTTTATGACGATTCAATGGCAATCAAATGAAGCTTTGATGACAGAAAAGTGGGCTAAAAACAGCACAAAAAGGGCAAGATTCGTGACCGCTCCCCCAAAACAAGCGTAAAATGCGCACTTTTGCACCAAGCTCAATTCTGTTGTTTACCCCTTTGCCGGACAGTCACCGGCCAGGAGCTATTATGATTCGCATTACCGAACTCCAACTGCCGTTGGATCATCCCGTTGACGCCCTGCGCACTGCCATCGTCAAACGCCTGAAAATCAAAGACACTGACTTGCTCAATTTCACCGTGTTTAAGCGCAGCTACGATGCGCGCAAAAAAAACAGCGAAATCACCTTTGTCTACATCATCGATTTACAAGCGAATAACGAAGAAAAAATTCTCAGCCGTTTTGCGGATGACAAAAATATTCGCCCCGCGCCCGACACCAATTACTATCCCGTCGCAGAAGCACCTGCCGATTTAAACGAGCGTCCAATTGTTATTGGTTTCGGCCCCTGTGGTTTATTCGCGGCACTGACACTCGCGCAAATGGGATTTAAACCGATAGTGCTGGAACGTGGAAAAGATGTTCGCCGTCGCACCAAAGACACCTGGGCACTCTGGCGCAATAAAGTCTTAACACCGGAATCCAATGTGCAATTCGGTGAAGGTGGCGCAGGTTTATTTTCCGACGGAAAACTCTACAGCCAAATTAAAGATCCGAAATTTTACGGCCGCAAAGTCATGCATGAATTTGTACGCGCTGGTGCGCCGGAAGAAATTATGTATGTGAGCAAACCGCACATAGGTACCTTCCGTTTAACCGGTGTCGTCGCGGCGATGCGCGAAGAAATTAAAAGCCTCGGCGGTGAAGTGCGTTTTGAAAGTAAAGTGACAGACTTTATTATCGAGAATGGCCGTATTGAAGGTGTGACGCTAGCGGATGGGGAAACATTGCGCAGCCGTTATGTGGTACTCGCACTTGGTCACAGCTCACGCGATACCTTTCGCAAATTACATGAACGCGGTGTCTATGTGGAGGCAAAACCCTTTGCGGTCGGTTTCCGTATCGAACACCCACAATCCCTGATCGATCACGCACGCCTCGGCAAATATGCGGGCCATCCTGAACTCGGCGCTGCTGATTACAAAGTTGTCTATCACGCAAAAAATGGCCGCGCGGTTTACAGTTTTTGTATGTGCCCGGGTGGAACCGTGGTTGCTGCAACCTCGGAGCCCAATCGCGTTGTCACCAATGGTATGAGCCAATACTCGCGCAATGAGCGCAATGCTAACTCGGGCATTGTGGTGGGAATTAATCCGCAAGAAGATTTTCCTGGAGGCCCACTTGCTGGTGTCGAGCTGCAAGAAAAATTGGAGTCCCACGCGTTTGAATTGGGTGGCAGAGATTACTGTGCGCCAGGGCAATTGGTAGGCGATTTTATTCGCGGTAAAGCCTCAACCGAATTTGGTGAAGTTGAACCATCGTATAAACCCGGGGTATTACTCGGCGATTTGGCCTCTTCACTACCCGATTATGTTATTGAAGCGATTCGCGAAGCCCTACCCGAATTCGGCAAACAAATTCGTGGCTTTGACCGAGACGATGCAATCCTCACCGGTATTGAAACACGCACTTCATCACCTGTGCGGATTACGCGCGAACATGAATCGCTGCAGAGTTTAAATACTCGCGGCTTGTACCCGGCAGGTGAAGGCGCCGGTTATGCCGGAGGAATTCTTTCCGCAGGCGTTGACGGAATCAAAGTCGCTGAAGCCGTTGCCAAAGCTATGCTCGCCGATTTACAAGGTTAATACGATGCAATTAAAAATCGACGACATTAAAAAACTTCACCAAAAAAAATACCGGACAGAGTTCGGCTATTTTTTGGTGGAGGGCGAACACCTGATTCTGGAACTGGAGAAGGCAGCGGAACAAAACACAGACCTACAAACCTGCGAATTATTCGTCACTGAGACTTACCAAAACTTTTCCAGTCGCTTCAAAAAAAATCTGGTTAGCGAAAAACATATGGCGCAGCTATCAGATACTAAAACACCACAAGGAATTATTGCGGTAGCGCCAATCCGATCCGGCAGCAACGCTACCAACAAAAATGAACGCGCTATTTATCTTCATGAAGTGCAAGACCCAGGCAACCTCGGTACCATTTTGCGCAGCCTCGCCTGGTTCGGCAATTTCCGCTGCCTGCTCAGCCCCGGTTCGGTTGACCCTTACAATCCCAAAGTGGTCCGCTCCAGCATGGGTGCTATTTTTCATGTGCCTATGGAATTGGATGTACCCCTGGAATCACTCAGTACACGATTTAATTCCATCGCCACTTTGGATATGAATGGTAAAGGGTTGAGCGATAACAGCTTTAAACACTTCGACTGCTATGTGTTTGGCAATGAAGCACGTGGCGTACCACGTGAAGCGCTGCAACAAATGAATGCACAAGCATTCACTATTGCAGGCTGTGGTGCGATTGAATCGCTGAATTTGGCATCGGCGGTGAACATGTGTGTGTATGAATTAACCCGATAAAAAGAGCCTACTGAACTATTTGTCTTAAGACTCTATCGCTATCTCTTAGTTTTTAAGCGGAAGCGTTGCCATCAATCCTCTAGAGAGAAGGCTGGGAAAAACACTGTGATGATTTTCATCCTGCAAAACCTCAACACGCAATTTAAATCCTTCATAATTGCGTGAGCGCAGTTGTTTCTCCATCGCCAGTAAATCGGTAACCATCGGGTAATAATCATTTTCCAGTGATCCGACAAACATAGCGACATTCGCAGGCAACCGGCTACTAGTTTTGAAAAACTCTTTTTCAAGCGCAAACATAATGCGATTGTCGTACCATAAAGATGGGCTACCGATAATATAGTCGGTAAACAAGTGGGGCTTTTTAAATAAAATATAGGTTCCAAGTAATCCGCCGTAAGAATGCCCAACAAAAATCCTTTTGCTTGAATCAATGCGATACCTTTTTTGCAATAAAGGAATGACCTGGCTTTCAATAAAGTCTACATACTCTTTGGCATGTCCAGAGGCCATACGAGCCGGGCTTGAATTACCATTTTTATCTATCGGTGAAAATGTGGGTGTGTAGTCACGCGTACGGCTGATCGCGCGATCATCCCCCTTGGAGTAGGAAATGCCTACAACAATAGCTTCTTTAACAACAGCACCGCCCATTAACGCCATGGCGCCATTGGTAACTGGAAACGCAAAATTGGTGTCATTGACGATAATTAATGGGTAACTTGACTTTGTATCATTATAAGGCTTGGGTAGCTGCACATAGAGCTCATAATCTTTGTTATTACTGTTCGCATGAATATTGACAGTTTCATATGCAGGGTAACCAAATGGAGGAAGCTGATTTGCATAACTACTACTCATAAAACCGACAAAGCCTAACACTAACAACAAAAATATTTTTCTGATAAACATTTTATTCACTTACTTATTGTTGGTTAAAAATCACGCCCGCTTTTGAAAAGGCCTTATCAATATATTCAGTGTTTTCCGATACATGACGCAACTCAGATTCGGGAACACCTTTGCTATTAGCAATAGCGGCTACTCTACCCTGTTTGTGAAATGCGACATTCGGAAAATTGCGGGCAATAGGATCCTGATAGGCTTGTTGAGGGCTAATGATTTTCCAACCTTTGCTACGCAGGTGTGCAATCAGATCGCCAACAAATAATGCAGCCGCATCATTTTCATGCAATAGCATCACATGCTGTGGCGAACGGCCAAGTGATTTTTTAGCAATAGCATCGTAGAACTCTATGGCTTCATAGAGCATCTCTACATAGAGTTTTCGTGCCTTTTGATAGTCAATCGTCTTTTTTTCTTCCGCTGCTTTTGTTAGCAGCGAACTGATATACCAATCAAAATTATCAATAGTGACATAGCCATCTTTGTAGCCAAGCTCTGTGAGCGATTGCTGCAATGAAGTGATTGCAGCCAAATCATTACCATAATGCAAATAAGGGAAACGATGATAAGGCAAGAAATTTTTGAGCGATTTCAGTAGCAAATGAGCTTTGTAGACATCCGCTGGGTAATCCAGGGTTCCCAGCTCGCTCGCCGATTTATGGCTGTAGCTGTGATTGGCTAAATGAAATCCAGCAGCAGCGTATTGTTCCAATCGTTTTTGAGTATCGATATTGATGTAA
Source organism: Cellvibrio sp. (assembly GCF_053579595.1). Taxonomy (NCBI): domain Bacteria; kingdom Pseudomonadati; phylum Pseudomonadota; class Gammaproteobacteria; order Cellvibrionales; family Cellvibrionaceae; genus Cellvibrio; species Cellvibrio sp. Next base: position 9,018 of record NZ_JBRFPI010000065.1, on the reverse strand, counting down.
TCCGCTTTCACAAAAAATAATGCATCTGGCACCTTGGCTGCAACTAGTACATCAATCAGTCTTTTAGTGCGCTCCTTTCCTGTCATCAAGGCAGAGTCGGGTGTTGGCGCATCATCAAAGGTGAAAGCAATTTCGCGCGCGCCAAGGCTGGGGGTAATCAACAACGACAAAATAAACAAAAAATGACGTGATACGTTTTTCATAGAAATCCTATTTTTATAGATCTTATTCCGATGCCTAGCAGTGTAATTACTGAACAAAAAAACTGTACGCCTGAATTCATTCAGTTTTTTAATGACCTCATGAGTATCCGAAAGTTCAAAGCTGCGAAATTATACAATTTTTCCACACCCACAAGGCGTACAATAGTTGGACACACGCAGCACCGCAGTCCTGACGCATACGCGCTTCGTATCACTCTTCCCTCCTAAAGGCCTTTTATGGCAAAGCTACGTGTTCGCTACCAAACCATTGAGTTTGGCTCTACCGATATTCACATCCGCAGCCTGCGTGACAACCAGGAGTTCTCTGATGATAAAGGAGAGGCTGAGGCATTGGGTATTTCTTCTGCCTCATGGCCACTGTTTGGGATTGTGTGGCCATCGGGAGAAGTGTTGGCGCAATTAATGGTGGATTATGCGATTGGTGAGAAGCGCATTCTGGAAGTGGGTTGTGGAATTGCCCTGGCGAGCCTGGTCTTAAATCATCGCCAGGCCAACATCACCGCAACAGATTATCACCCGGAAGTAGAAGGTTTTTTAATTGAAAACGCAGAACTTAATCAGGATAAAATTATTCCGTTCATCCGCACCGGCTGGAATGATCCAATTAGTGATTTAGGTTTGTTTGACGTTATTATCGGTAGCGATCTTTTATACGAAAGCGAACATGTGGATTTACTATCAGAGTTTATTAACCAACATGCCGCACCGCACTGCGATATTATTTTGGTAGATCCGGGGCGTGGGCATCACGCAAAGTTTAGTAAAAAAATGGTTTCACTGGGCTATTCCCATAGCCAGCGCAAACCAGAGATTGAGATTAAAACCAGCCAAATCTTTAGCGGACAAATTCTTACCTACAGCCGATAAAATTAACTGGAAAAGTCAGGCGATTTTGTTTTGTGTGCAGTGGTAACTCTGTTTGATCTCTCCCCCATCAACAGAATGCAAATGCACATCAAATCCCCAGAGACGATGCAGGTGTTTTAACACTTCCGGTGTAGAGTCACCCAAAGGGCGACGATTATGCATGTAATGGTGCAAGGTCAAAGATCTATCGCCACGCACTTCAACATTGTAAACCTGAATGTTGGGCTCGCGATTACCCAGATTATATTGTCCAGCCAAAGTCTCTCGCAGCCGCTTAAATCCGGTTTCATTATGGATGGCATCAACGTTGATTTTGTCCTGCTGATCGTCATCGACAATACTGAACAACTTTAAATCGCGCATCACCTTGGGCGATAAGAACTGCAGGATAAAACTTTCATCTTTAAAGTTTTTCATCGCAAACTGCAGGGTTTGTTTCCAATCCGAACCGGCAATTTCCGGAAACCATATACGGTCCTCATCGGTAGGTTTTTCGCAGATGCGGCGAATATCACTCATCATCGAAAAGCCCAAGGTATAGGGGTTAATACCACTAAAATAAGGACTATCGTACGCGGGCTGTGCCACCACACTGGTGTGAGACTGCAAAAATTCCAGCATGAAACCATCGCTAACATAGCCGCGCGCATGCAACTCATTTAATAAGGTGTAATGCCAAAATGTCGCCCAGCCTTCATTCATCACTTGGGTTTGACGCTGCGGATAAAAATACTGGGCTATTTTGCGAACGATGCGAATAACTTCGCGCTGCCATGGTTCAAGCAACGGTGAATTCTTTTCCAAAAAATATAAAATGTTTTCTTGCGGCTCCGCCGGGAATCTCGGTGCATTTTTTTCCGCACCACTCGTTGCTGATTTTGGAATAGTCCGCCACAAATCATTGACATGTTTTTGCAAATATTCTTCGCGCTCGCTCTGGCGCCGCTCTTCCTCATGTGCAGAAATAGGATAAGGGCGTTTGTAGCGATCCACACCATAATTCATCAAGGCGTGACAAGAATCCAGAATATCCTCCACCGCCGCTATGCCGTAACGCTCCTCGCATTTGCTGATGTAGTTTTTAGCAAAAACTAAATAGTCAATAATGGAACTGGCATCGGTCCAGGTGCGGAATAAATAATTACCTTTAAAAAAAGAGTTGTGACCATAACAGGCATGCGCAATTACCAGCGCTTGCATCGTCATGGTATTTTCTTCCATTAAATACGCAATACAAGGATTGGAATTAATGACGATTTCGTAGGCCAACCCCATTTGCCCACGTTTATACGAATGCTCGGTACTGAGCAGTTGTTTACCGTAAGACCAATGACTGTACCCTATGGGCATACCCACGGACGAATAGGCATCCATCATTTGTTCGGAACTGATCACTTCAATTTGGTTGGGATAAGTATCCAGACCGAATTCTTTGGCAAGCTCGCCGAGAATCTGGTCGCACTCCCGAATCAAATCAAAATTCCATTCAGAGGTGACAAACAGTGGTTTATTCATGCAACCTTCTTATGAAAAAGTTCACGAAAGACGGGGTAAATATCGCTTACTTCACGGATATGCTGCAGCGCAAAATGATCCGGATATTCCTCTTGGATAGACTCGTAGGTGTTCCAGAGGGCTTGATGTTCGTTGTTGGTAATCTCAATATAGGAAAAATATTGGCAATTAGGTAGAAGATCATCGACCAGGATATCGCGGCACACATCCGAATCTTCACCCCAGTTATCGCCATCCGATGCCTGAGCACCATAAATATTCCACACCTCAGGTGAATAGCGATCCTGAATAATTTCCTGCATCAGGTGCAAGGCACTGGATACAACGGTACCACCGGTTTCGCGCGAATGAAAAAATTCGTCTTCATCCACTTCTTTGGCACTGGTGTGATGGCGAATAAATACGATTTCTGTTTTTTCGTAATTCCGCTGCAAAAATAAATACAGCAAGATAAAGAAACGCTTGGCGATATCTTTGGTAGCCTGATCCATAGAACCAGAGACATCCATAATGCAAAACATCACCGCCTTGGAGCGAGGGATAGGTTGTTTGATATGGAGGTTGTATTTGAGGTCAAATGTATCCAACCAAGGAATTCGGCTGATGGCTTTTTCCAGTTTGGCAATTGCATCTATTAATTCACGCTCGCGCTCTTTATCACGTTTTGCTTCAGGCATTGTTGCCAAGGCTGATAGCTCTGCCTGCAACTCAGCCAACTGCCGCCGCTTGCCAGACGCTAAAGCAATGCGCCGCATATTGGCGGAACGCAGCGAGCGCACAATATTAATTCGCCCCGGCTGCCCCTCATTGGCAATACCGGCGCGCACGGTTTTAAATTCTTCCAAGCCCGATAGCTGCCGCTTGATAAGGTTGGGGAGCTCCAAACCGTCAAACATAAAATCCAAAAACTCTTCCTGCGAAAGTGTAAACGAAAAATCATCCATCCCTTCACCAGAATTACTCGCATTACCGCCACTGCCCTGCCCACTACCACCTTCGGGCCGTGCAATTTTATCGCCCTCCGAAAAATGTTTATTGCCCGGCAAAACACGTTCGTTGTGGCCACCTTGGCCGTGATAAATACTGGGTTCACTAATATCGCGCGCGGGAATACTGACTTTACCGCCCTTATCAATATCGGTAATCGATCTTTCACTCACCGCATCTGAGACGGCTTTCTGGATTTGCTGGCGATAGCGCCGTAAAAAGCGTTGGCGATTTACGGCGCTTTTGTTTTTGGCATTGAGACGTCGATCAATAATGTAACTCATACTTCAACCTTAACGTTTGCAACGCAAGAGAAATTCGCAAGAGAAGACAAGCTTACTGCGATTTTCTCACTCTCAGATACCATTCGGACAACAACCGCACTTGTTTTTCGGTGTAACCGCGCTCCACCATGCGCTGCACAAAGTCGTGATGTTTTTTCTTGTCTTGCACCGAGGCCTTGGCATTGAATGAAATCACTGGCAACAAATCTTCGGTATTGGAGAACATTTTCTTCTCAATTACGATGCGCAGTTTTTCATAGCTGCGCCAATCCGGATTTTTGCCTGCATTATTGGCTTTAGCACGCAACACAAAGTTGACTATCTCGTTGCGGAAATCTTTAGGGTTACTAATCCCCGCAGGCTTCTCGATTTTTTCCAACTCGTCATTAAGCGATGAGCGGTTGAGGATCTCTCCTGTTTCGGGGTCGCGATACTCTTGATCCTGAATCCAGAAATCCGCATAGGTAACATAGCGGTCGAAAATATTTTGCCCATATTCCGCATAGGATTCCAAATAAGCCGTCTGGATTTCTTTGCCGATAAAATCTACATATTTGGGCGAAATGAATTCTTTTAATGCATTCAGGTATTTCTCTTGCACCTCTTTGGGGAATTGCTCCTGCTCGATTTGTTGCTCTAGCACATACATTAAGTGCACCGGATTAGCGGCAATTTCGGTTGGATCAAAATTAAATACTTTCGATAGAATCTTGAACGCGAACCGGGTTGATAAACCTGTCATGCCCTCATCAACACCTGCTGCATCGCGATACTCTTGCAATGATTTTGCGCGCGGATCTGTGTCTTTCAAGTTTTCACCATCGTACACACGCATTTTGGAAAAGATATTGGAATTTTCCGGTTCTTTAATGCGCGACAACACCGAGAACTGTGCAAGCATTCGCAGTGTATCTGGAGCGCATGGTGATTTTGAGAGCGAAGAGTTTTGTAGCAATTTTTCGTAAATTTTCATCTCTTCGGTAACACGCAAACAGTAAGGCACTTTGACAATGTACACACGGTCAATAAACGCTTCATTGTTTTTGTTGTTACGGAAATTTTGCCATTCCGATTCATTGGAGTGCGCAAGAATAATCCCATCAAACGGAATTGCTCCCAAGCCTTCAGTGCTATTGAAGTTACCCTCTTGTGTTGCGGTCAAGAGCGGATGCAGCACTTTAATAGGAGCCTTGAACATCTCCACAAATTCCATCAAACCTTGGTTGGCGCGGCACAGACCACCGCTGAAACTGTAGGCATCCGGATCGTTTTGCGGAAACTCTTCCAATTGGCGAATATCAACCTTGCCTACCAGCGAAGAAATATCCTGGTTGTTTTCATCACCCGGTTCAGTTTTGGTAATAGCAACCTGATTGAGAATGGACGGATACATTTTTACCACTTTGAACTGGGTAATATCCCCGTGAAATTCATGCAAACGCTTGGCCGCCCAAGGCGACATAATCGTTTTAATATAGCGGCGTGGTATGCCGTAATCCTCTTCGAGAATTTTTCCATCTTCATCGGGATTGAATAACCCCAGCGGCGATTCAAAAACGGGGGAACCTTTGATGCAATAAATCGGCATTTTTTCCATGAGCGATTTAAGCATCTCAGCCAATGAAGATTTACCACCGCCCACAGGGCCTAGCAGATACAGAATTTGTTTCTTTTCCTCCAGACCTTGCGCCGCATGCTTGAAAAACGACACTATCTGTTGGATACACTCTTCCATGCCATAAAATTCATTAAAGACTTTATAGCGTTTCATAATTTTGTTGGAAAAAATTCGGCTGAGACGTGCATCTTGCGAGGTGTCGATCATCTCAGGCTCACCAATCGCCATGAGCATGCGCTCGGCAGCGGAAGCGTACACGCTGGGATCTTTTTTGCAGAGTTCGAGATATTCCTTAATCGTCAATTCTTCCTGCTGGGTAGTTTCAAAACGCTCGCGGTAATGACTGAAAATACTCATAATCTACCTCGGGTTAGCGACTAAAGCGGCAAACGACAGATTGCTAAAACAGTAAACGATGTTGACATTAACAGGCTATACAAAATTAACTATTAACTGATACTCCTAAGCATAGCCCTAAAATTCTCAAGCATTAAAGGGAATAACAAATTATTGACTGATTTCTCGCTACACTTTTACACTCAAAAAACGCGCCAAGTAATTCAAATTTGTGAGAAACATTGTGCAACCCCCACTATAGCGGTGCGCGATATACCTCGCATTTTTATACGCATAAACTATTGATATGGACTCTATGATTTCAATCCCCTGGCTAAACCCTAATAACCATGAATTCCCTGATCCCGCGCAGGCACTGGATGACCCCGAAGGCCTGCTTGCGGTCGGTGGCGATTTATCGCCAGAGCGAATTCTCGCGGCCTATTATCGGGGGATATTTCCCTGGTTTAATCCAGGCGACCCTATTTTGTGGTGGAGCCCCAGCCCGCGCACGGTGGTTTTCCCCGATCAGCTGCACATATCCAAAAGCTTGCGCAAAACACTGCGCAAAGGGACCTATCGGGTGACATTCGACCATTGTTTTCGCACCGTAATGACCGCCTGCGCTGCACCGCGCGCCTATGCCAATGGAACCTGGATTAGTGAAGACATCATTGCCGGCTACTGCGCTCTGCATGAACGCGGCTTTGCCCATTCGGTAGAAGTCTGGCGCGGCAATGAATTAGTGGGTGGACTCTACGGTATGGCCTTGGGGCAGATATTTTTTGGTGAGTCTATGTTCAGCCGCGCCGATAATGCTTCCAAAGTAGGTTTTGCCCATCTGGTACGGCAACTGCGCGCGTGGGATTTCCAGTTGATCGATTGCCAGGTCGCAAACGAGCATCTATTTAGTTTGGGGGCAGTTGAAATCCCGCGTGAAGAGTTCCAGCGAATGCTGATAAACTTTACCGATAAACCCGGCGTGAATTCGTTGATATGGTCGAATATGACGGTCGCTGCTTGGGAATAACCGGATTTGCGCGAGGCAATCATGTCTGACCTCTCCACCCTCAAGCTATTTGCAACCCAACCTCACCCCTGTAGTTATCTCGATGGGCAAGAGGCGACGACGGTATTTGTCGATCCGGAAGCCAATATTGATCCTACACTCTACACCCAATTATCGCAGCTAGGTTTTCGCCGCAGCGGTGCACACCTCTATCGTCCGCAATGCCTGCGCTGCCAAGCCTGCGTCTCCTGCCGCATTCCTGTGAAGCTATTCAAACCCAATCGCACGCAACGCCGCTGTTTGCAGCACAATCGCGACTTATCACTGCAAATAACCCAAAGTATCAACACACTTGAGCACTACAGCCTCTACTCCCGCTATATTGAAAGCCGGCACCAGGACGGGGATATGTATCCTCCATCCGAAGATCAATACAAGGCATTTCTCACCAGCGAATGGGGCATTACGCAGTTCATTGAGTTTCGTCTGGATGGGCGTTTGATTGGTGTGTCGGTGTGCGACCATTTGGGCGATGGACTTTCAGCGGTCTACACCTTTTACGATGCAAGCGAGGAGAGCCGCAGCTTGGGTAAATTTGCGATACTTGCGCAAATCGAAAAGGCCAAAAGCCTTGGGTTGGACTACCTCTATCTCGGCTACTGGATCAAAGAGTGCGAAAAGATGAATTACAAGATTCAGTATCGCCCCTTGGAATTGCTGGTAAATCGTCGTTGGATGCGACTTAACTGAATGTTCTGGCTTCGACTTGCGCAGATTTGCAGCGAAGCAAAGCGATAAATTGCAGTAAACCCCGCTTTTATCCCCTTTCCACTTGGCGCCGCTGGTTAATTAAGGCACAATTCACGCCTATTTTTTTACCCCCTCCTATCGCAGTATCGCGATGGGTAGAACTATTGAAAACCTGAGGAAACTGCCGCATGGCAAAAGACGATTGCATTGAATTTGATGGCGAAGTGGTTGATACCCTGCCCAACACCACCTTTCGCGTAAAACTGGAGAATGGACATGTGGTTATCGCCCACATCTCCGGCAAGATGCGCAAAAACTATATCCGCATTTTGACAGGTGACAAGGTTAAGGTTGAGATGACTCCCTATGACCTGACCAAAGGCCGCATTACTTATCGTGCACGTTAATCGCATCTTTTAACGTTTTGCATAAGAACAAAAAGCCGCACATGTGCGGCTTTTTGTTTTTCGGTGCAGCTGATAATTAAAGAAGATAATTATGCAGGCTGTGCATGCTTGGCTTTCACTTCGATTATCAACTTATCCTCAATCGTATCCACATCTACATCCACAGTGCCACCACCGTGAGACAGCGAACCAAAGAGGATTTCTTCAGCCAGCGGCTTCTTCAGTTTGTCCTGAATTAAACGCGCCATCGGACGAGCACCCATTTTTACATCGTAACCATGGATGGCTAACCATTCACGCGCTTCATCACTGATCTCCAGGGTAACGTGCTTATCATCCAACTGGGTTTGCAATTCCATCAGGAATTTGTCCACCACAGTTTTGATGGTATTGAGTGTCAGTGATGCAAACTGGACTATCGCATCCAAACGGTTGCGGAACTCCGGGGTAAACATTTTCTTGATCGCTTCCATACCATCGGTAGTGTGGTCTTGATGGGTGAAGCCGATAGACGCACGGCTCATTACCTCAGCACCCGCATTAGTGGTCATGATCAAGATAACGTTACGGAAGTCAGCTTTGCGGCCATTGTTATCGGTCAGGCTACCGTGATCCATCACTTGCAACAGCAAATTAAAGACCTCAGGATGAGCCTTCTCGATTTCATCCAGCAGCAACACACAGTGCGGCTGCTTGTTGATCGCATCGGTCAACAGGCCGCCCTGATCAAAGCCTACATAACCTGGTGGTGCACCAATTAAACGCGATACGGTATGGCGCTCCATATATTCCGACATATCGAAACGCACCAGCTCCATCCCCATGCATTTAGCCAATTGACGGCAGACTTCGGTTTTACCCACACCGGTTGGACCAGCGAACAAGAAGGATCCAATCGGTTTTTCTGCTGCGCCTAAACCAGCGCGCGACAGTTTGATTGCCGTGGCGAGGGTATCGATTGCTTCGTCTTGACCAAACACAGTCATCTTCAAATTCTGATCCAGTTTGCGCAATTGCTCTT